>JAFLTU010000018.1 GCA_022509125.1 Muribaculaceae bacterium
TGGCGCACACACGCTTTCCAGGCGTGCCTCTTCAGCCACTCGAGCATCACTCCTTGATTCCGTTTGCGAATTTAATGCTTTTAATTGGCTTTACAAAGTTTTTGTTTGTTTTTCTGTATTATTTAGTAAAACGAGGGATTTCAGAACTTCCATTACCTTTAGTTGGCCTATTAAACTGAGTGGCTTATCTAGTTTGATTCAGTCTGTTGACTAATGAGGCTATCTAATAAGTTTCTGCACCCATCTTCCAAGAGGTCGAGAACAATTTCAAAACCTTCAGCCCCTTCATAATAGGGATCGGGCACAGAGTGATATTGCGGATAGCCTTTGACGTAATCGATCATTCTAATAATTTTATTCTGATCTTCTATTGTGGGTGCCAATCGTCTTAGACCATGAAAATTCGAGTCATCCATAGCCACTATCAGATCAAATTCATTGAAGTCAGAGGTGTTTACCGGTCGACTGTGGTGCAACAACTGATAACCACGTCTTCTTGCATGTTGCCTCATTCGAGGGTCTGGTAGTTCACCAGCATGTCCCGCATATAGTCCTGCCGAATCAATGTAGAAGTTGTTTTGAAGGCCTGCATCATCCACATATTTTTGCATTATGGCCTGAGCAGCCGGAGACCGACAGATATTTCCCAGACAGACAAACAATATCTTTTTTTTCATTGTCAAAAAGTTTATTGGTTAATTTCTTGTTTCTATAGAAGATTTATTGAAAGGTATTTGCAGAGGTGATGATAAACGTAAATAAACATAAACAGGAATTTTTTATTCCTGTTTATGCAAATTAAGATTGTCTCCTAAGGAATTTAAAAGTGATTTATGATGCTTGATGTTTTGATTGAATATATTCTTTCTTCATTCAAAATTTATGACTAAAAGAAGCATTTTAAAACATCGAGTAATCCTTATAATTACTGATGCGCATCGCGCAGGAGATCATTTACAGTTTTTACCGGATTGAAAGTAGAAAGGGGCACTTCCACAAGAATAGTGTTCCAATCGCTCATAGCTCCATTCCAGAGACCTGGGAGTTCCAGGGCTTTAATTTCCACTCCTTCACGACTCTTGATAGAAATGAAACCTGTGGCTTTATCTACATATTCCGGGAGATTGAATTTCTTTCCATCCCAGGATTTTGTAGAAACGACGAGGTCGACAGGGTTGAAATGAGTGGCCTCTTTCATCATTTTCTGCGCTTCCTTATTTTCAGGGTCAATCTGAGTTGACTCAAGAATTTGGGGAGAGACTGTTCCATCCGTATTATAAGCCAGGAAGGGACCGCCGCCCGGTTCTCCCTCATTTCTCACCATTCCGCAAACCCTGAAAGGCCGGTTGAGTTTCTTATAAATGAAGTCCGCCTTTTGAGCCGGATTCATAGAGTCGGTTGAATCATGAGAGATGCAAAGATTTTTATGTAAAAAATCTATCATCTCGTTGAGTTTAGCCTCATCGGGAGTTCCTTTAGAGAGCTGCTTGCAATATTCATCAGCTTTTTGTTTGATTCCAACAAGGACACCACCGATAATTTTTTTGTATCTGATAGTGTCTTCACGTTTTGAGTCGGGCACTACATTGTCGATATTCTTAATGAAAATCACATCGGCATCTATGTCGTTGAGGTTCTCAATAAGAGCTCCATGACCCCCCGGGCGGAAAAATAGCGAATCATTCTCTCTATAGGGAGTGCCATCCAGGTTGGCTGCGACGGTGTCGGTCGATGGTTTCTGAATGCTAGTGGAAAGGGCATATTCCACTCCGAATTCATGTTGGAGTTTCCCTTTGGCTTCTTCAAACTTAAGATTCACCAAAGGAATATGGTCTTCGCTGACTGTGAAATGGACATTGACTTTCCCATCTTTACCTCCGGCATATTGGGCTCCTTCAGCCAGATGCTCTTCGATTGAAGTGCGGACTCCTCCGAGATATTTGTGGAAACTGAGAAGGGCCTTGGGAAGCTGGCCATAGTTGAGACCCTCTTTCTCAATCAAAGCCTTGACAACATCCTTGTATCTTTTCTCCTTGACAAGAGAATCAATGCTTCTACCATAGAGTTTGATGCAGGTCTCGTTCAATTGATGGAAAAAAGCAAATTTTTCAATTTCATTGAAAAATTTTTTCATGAAATCATTTGAAGGTTTATCGTCTTTGCCATTTATAAAAGCAAAAAGATCTTTAAACATCCGTGACGCAGCGCCACTTGCAGGCACCATCTTGGTGACTTTTGCCCCTGAGGCTAGAAATTGGTCCCAGATATCCATGGCTTGATTCTCCATTTTTTCGTCAAGCACAAAAATACCATGACCCGGAGTAGCTGCCCCCTCAATTTTAAGATAGGGGAAACCTTCTTGCAGCATTATCAGCTCTTCATTAAGTTGAGCCTCTGTCTTACCCTTTTTCTTTAGGGTTTCAAGATCTTTGATTGTGAGTTCCATAGTTTATATCAATTTTCGGGTTTTTCGTTTTGCATTTCCATTATTCGGCGAAAAGTTTCGATTTTTTTCGATGCGATCCACAGCTCTTTTTCAAGTTTTTTTGCCTCAGTTTGATTTGAATAGAGCAGCCAAGTCTGTCGGATCATATTTTTTTCATTTTCCGGAATATTGAAATTCCTCTTTTTCTCGCCTTCAATAAATTTAAGATTTATTTTTTCACGATAGTTATCGGCTATGAATGCAGCAACAGAGTCGGCTTTTTCTCCTGAAAAGCAGACCGTGTTGTATCGTTCATGTCTATAATTAAAAGCCTGGTCATGTCTGACAACATCTGAAAGGATTTCTTCGGATCCTTCCCCAACTCCGATTTGGTTAAATGTAGCGCCTCCAAGAGTGGCGATAATTTCCAGCCCCTCCCTCTCATTAATGCGGGCATAGATGCCTGAGGAAAGCATGGGCAATTTTTCTTTCCAACCCTTCATGATATAAACTCCCGCAACCTCTCGGGGATTTTCAGTTTTTTCAAATTCAGGGAGGATTGCTTCTATCCTCCCATGGAGTTCATCTAAGGAGGTTTCTAAGGCCTTGGCTTGATTTTGATAGTAGGAAATAGAATCTGAAAAACTTTCAATCCATTCTTCCCGTTGCTTTTCAGCTTCAGTCTTTCTAATTTTAGAACAGTCTGACAGACCAATCCCAATCAATACCAAAAAGAATAATATTAAGGAGAAATTTCTCATACTCTTTGGATATCTTTGACACCTTTGACAGTGGAAAGTTTCTTTATTAAGTTACTAAGTTTTTTGTTATCGGATACTGCCACGACAAGAAGTCCTTGAAACATTCCATCGTTGCTGTCTACTGAAATATTTCTTAGATTGACCCCTGATTCCTTTGAAATCACAGAAGTAATATTAGCAACTATGCCTATATCATCTTTACCGGTGATTTTTAGAGTTGCAGGAAGCATATCTCCCGATCCACCGCTCCAGGCAGCATTGATTATTCTATAAGGATATCGTTGACGAATATGTCCTGCATTGGGACAATCAGTGCGATGGATTTTGACTGTTCCATCCGACGAGACAAATCCAAAGACCTCGTCGCCATAAATCGGATTGCAACATTTAGCGAACTTGAAATTAAGGCCCGAGATATTCTTTTCACCGATTTTAATTATTTCAGTATCATCCTCCTGATCTGATGGTTTTTCCTGATATTGAAAGCCTTCAGCCGAAACCCTTGTGGCCTCAGTCTTTGGTTTGGTTTCCTCCGAATAATTTGCCAAAAATTTATTGGGGTCAATTTTGCCATCGGCTATTTCTGCATAAAAATCATTGGCATGTTTATATCCCGATTTGGATATAAACTTCATCAAGGAGGCTTCGTCAATTTCAATTTTGCGATTTTTTGCCCTTCGGATTAAAAGTTCCTTGCCCAGATTGGCTTTCCTAATCAATTCTTCATTGAGCGACTGCTTGATTTTATTGCGGGCTTTTGAAGAAACCACAATATTCAACCAATCCTTTTTGGGAGATTGAGATGAGGAAGTCAGAATTTCGACGGTGTCGCCGTTTTCAATTCTATGGGTGATCTTGCGATGCTGGCCGTTAATGATAGCTCCGGTGCAATGAGCTCCTACGTTTGAATGAATAAGAAAGGCGAAATCGAGCACTGTCGCCTCAGCCGGCAGACGGAAAAGATCACCTTTTGGAGTGAAAGCGAATACTTCCTTTCCATAACCCTCCTGCCTCATGTCTTTCATTAGCTGCATAGGTCCTGATTCTGCCGATTCAAGGATGTCGCGGATATTGTTCATCCATTGATCGGTGGAATCGCTTCTCACACCCTTATATCTCCAATGGGCGGCAAGACCTTTTTCGGCTACAAGATCCATTCTCTTTGTGCGGAACTGCACTTCCACCCATTTGGCTTCCGGGCCCAATACAGTGGCATGAAGACTCTCATACCCATTGCTTTTGGGGATAGTAATCCAGTCGCGCATTCGTGCCGGATTTGCAGTATACATATCAGCAAGGATGGAATAAGCTAGCCAGCAGTCGCTCTTTTCTTTTTCCACCGGGGTGTCGATGATGACGCGGATTGCAAAAAGATCATAGATGCCGGGAAGGTCCACCTTTTGTTTTTTCATCTTAGCCCATATGGAAGAAATAGATTTCGTGCGCCCTTTGATATCGAATTTTAGGCCGGCGCCCTCCAATTTTTCCTTTACTGGATCGATAAATGATTTGATATAAGAATCCCGTTCCCGTTTTGTGGCGTTGAGTTTTTTTGCTATCTGGTTATAAATTTCCCGATTGGTGTATTTAAGAGAAAGATCCTCCAGTTCGCTTTTGATTTTGTAAAGTCCAAGTCTATGGGCAAGCTGTGCATACAGGAAATTCGCCTCGAAGGCCACGTCGCGCACCCAGTCTTCATCCGGATGAAGATTGATCATGCGCATAAGAGCCAGATTTCTGACTATCATAATGATTATCACTCTGATGTCGTCGGCGAGAGAAAGCAGAAGGCCTCTGAAATTTTCCTGGTTTACAAGATGATTCTTATTTGAAAATCTATCAACAGATTCGAGTCCTGTGAGAAGTCCGGCAATATCCTCCCCCCATTCTTTCCTAATGGCCATAATATCGGTGAGGCCTTCTTTAAGAAAAGGATAAAGTCCTATTGCCGTTAGGATATTTTTGTCGGGTTCTACGGCCTTGCCAAACAATAGGGCCGTGTTGAGTGTCAGAAGAGACTCAGGAATATTCTTTTCATTATGGGCACTCTGGGAGTGAAGTATGAGCTCACGAGCGAATCTTTTAAATTTTAAGGCTTCCTCCAAGGGGAATTTACCTCTGATTTCTTCAGAAAGCTGAGCTGCGAGATCGAAATATTGCCTAATTTCTCCACTTGTTAGAGTGTCTTTGTTGTTGGCTTTCATTATGGCTGCAATATCCAAAAAACTTATACAAAAGTATTAAAAAACTTGGTTTTATCCAACCCGAAGACTCAGAATTGTCTGATAAAAGAGAAAATAGAGTCATAAGCCACGTCTCTGACTTCTTTTCTACTGAGTATAAGATCATGGAGCCCGCTGTCTATGGCACACACGACTCTTTCTGAGCCAAGAAGAACACCGCGTTTTTGAAGCATAAACGGATCGAGCACTGCGTCGCCCGTTTGGAATTCCGGGGTGTAGTTGCAACCATCTATTTTCCGGCTACTATGCATAACCAAAATGGGCACCATTATATTTTGGCGTTGTTTCATAACTTTTTTCTGGGCCGACTGAATCGCATTTATCCAAGAGGTTGTGACAGGTGGAGAATAAATCATTTTCCAATCAGTATTGTATTCCCATTCTCCATAATATTCTTTGAGGAGAGAATAGGCGTAACCGTCACATTTAGCCTGTTTGATTTTATTGTTTTTTGATAATTTACCCCAGAAACTGACTACAGGAATAGCGATATTTCTCATAAAGGAGTTAAAATTCCATGCCAGGAAAGGACTGTCGGTGACGATACGGTCCACAGGGGTGTCGAGGCCCTTTACAGCTCCATACAGTGCAACCGTGAGACCTCCTGTAGAGTGGCCGGAAAGAGTGATATCGATATTGCCATCTTTGACAATCTGGGAAAGAGCGGAATCTATATCGTTGAAGTATTCTTCCTGGTTTCTTACATTGAAAGGATATTGCCAGGGCTCATAGCTACGCCCATATCTTCTAAGGTCTACAGCATAGAAATTGAAGCCGGAGTCAACGAATCTTTGACCCATTTCGGATTGAAAAAAATAGTCGTTAAACCCATGGATATAAAGATAAGCTCTTCGGGATCCTTTTGGGCAAAGCTTTCTGACGATGGTGGAACGGCAGGGGCCGTCAAAAGCCTCTCCTTGATTCACATAACGAGCTTCGAAACCCTCGAGAATATCAGGATGCCAAGTAGTATCGGTGGTTGGCGTCTTGGGACCCGTGTATTTTTCATTAACATTCCATGCGTTACAAAAAATACATGCGAGCAAAAGAAGAAAGAATATAGGGAGTTTTTTCATAATGTAAAAACAAAAAAGGAGAGCCCAAAAGATAAACGATACTACAAATATACAAAAATATAATTAGAAAGGAGGCCTACCTCCCGATCCTCCGGGAGGGGGTCCCATAGGGCCACCATGTTGTCCTCGTGTCCTCCGTTCTTCTCCGGGTCGCTCTCCAGGTCTTTCCCCGGGAGGAGGACCCATAAACATGCTCTCTTCGCCCTCCGGACCTTTATTCTTCTTTTTAAGGGAATTGAAGTTCCAAGTTATGCTGAAAAGCACATAGCGTGTGAGATCATTGTAGTCGCTGTCTACGATAGCATTTGCCGAAACAGTCCGGTTGATATTCTTTTTTTGATGTAAGATATCATAGGCTTTCACGGAAAAAGTCAAGGATTTGTCGTATAAAAAAGAATATGATAGTTGTGCATTCCAGAGCCATTGATTTATATTATAACCTTGTGTGTAACCTGAATTTGCTGCGAAATTAAGGTCGGTTGAAATGTCAAGACCAAAGGGGAGATAGAGAGAGGCATCTGCAGAAAATCCATAGGAATGGGTAGTTCGGTTGCGTTGTTCGGGAAGCGAATTGTGGATTGTGCTTAAAGAATAATTGGGATTGAGTGAGGCCTGAAAAATATCGGAAGAAAATGTCAAGCCGGCGGAAGGAGATAGGGAAATATTCTCAGAACGGTTGAAATCTCCGTTTATATATCCCGGAGTGGAAGCAAATCTTGAATTAAGCCGAGCATTGAATCTCCATTTCTTATTGGAGAAAGGTCCGGTGTACATTCCCATAAAAAAGATATTTGTGTTTCCGTTTACATTGGAATAAGTTGTTGTCCGTCCTCCGGTCTCAGGATTGGTAAAGGTTCTCGCCACAATAGAATTCAATGTAAAAGAGGTATTTATCATTAGCATCAGCGACTGCTGACGTTCTGAATTGTAATTACTGAAATTGATCCCTATGTTTTGTGTGAAAGTAGGTTTCAATTCCGGATTTCCAATTTTGATATTCAAAGGATCTGAGACATCGGGCACAGGTTGAAGCTGAGAGATTGAGGGTTGGGAAGTTCTGGCTCGGTAATTTGCTCTCATGGAGCTGCTGTCGTTGAATTTCACTCTCACATTTGCAAATGGAGAGACATTCCATACCCATCTAGTCGGGATATCTCTGGCATTATTGATAAGGTCATGGCTTGCTGAGCTAGAGGGAGAAAATAGAAGCCCGGCTTCCAGATTGAGGGTCTTGCTGACTTTTTTATAACCCATTTGCAATTCCTGAGTGAAAAATTTATTTCGGAAACTATTGCTCAGATCCGGATCGAAAATTTTGTCTTCGGGCAAGTAGTTAAAATCAAAAAGAGGCCTTTCATCATCTAAAAAAGGCAAATTATAAGTGAAAAGATCAGCGTTGTTCCATTGATATTTGGTGCGATAGGAAAAAGTGAGAAAATTCCCTTTCAAGGGATTTCCTAAAGGTTCAGTCCATGTCAGTCTGCCCTCGATTGAATTGGAAAAGTTTTTATTATCAAGAAATCTATAGATTTCTTCATCCTCATCATTGATTAAAAAATATAATATATTGCTCCATGAGAGTGATTTTTGAAGAGTCTTTGAGAAACTGTATTGAAGATTTACACTAAATGCTCTTCCCGGCTTCGAAGCGAATTTATGATTGAAAATAAGATTTCCTGAGGTTTCAAAACTTTTCCCCCTGTTGTTTTGGAAATTTTCATTGGTATTGACAAGTGACTTCGCTTCATCTCCGGCTTGGAGAGAAGAAAAATCTTCTTTTTCAGTGTCGCGGAAATTCATGGCGAAGCGGGGCCTGAAATCTAAAGTGTTGTTGTCGTTGATATTCCATTGGAGCCTTAGATCGAGGTTAAGGTTATGGCCCTTGTCTTCGCTGAGAGTAGAGGAGTTTTGATAGCTGGTGGAATCCGGGAATAGATATTGCGTGTAAGATTTTTGAGAACGCTTGGTGTCCGAATGAGAATAGAGAATGTTTCCTCCGATACGGAAAATTTCATCATGTCCTACGTTGAAGTTTAAGCCAAGACGTTGTGCAGTCGTTATACCGCCCGAACCCCCAAAATCTCTAAACCTTCCTCTTCCTCTGTCGGAAAATCCGTTTTCATTTATATTGTTGAGGCCTCCGAGCAAAGTGATTTGATTTCCATTATGGAAATTATTGATTACGAAACTTCCATTATATTTATCGTCTATTCCATAGCCAGCCGAAACATTCCCAAACCAGCCGTTGTTCATGTCTTTTTTCACCTTGAGATTTATGACAGTCTCTTCCTCACCATCATCAATCCCAGTGAGTCGAGTGAAGTCGCTTTTTCGATCGATCACCTGAACCTTGTCAACCATATTTGAAGGGAGGTTTTTGGAAGCCATCTGGGGGTCATCTGCAAAAAACTCTTTACCATCCACCAATATTTTTGTTATGGTTTTTCCATTAGAAGTTATTGAGCCGTCGGAGCTCACTTCAACCCCCGGAAGTTTTTTCAAGAGTTGGTCTACTGTAGCATTAGGAGAAGTGTGAAAAGAATCGGCATTGAATTCAATGGTGTCTTGTTTTGCCACAACCGCAGCCCTCACTCCTGTGACTACCATTTCCTTCAGTGCTATGGCATTTTCCGTGAGTGGAATAGATCCAATGTTTAGAGTCTCGTCTTCTTGTTTTATCGACAGTGATTTGGAAACACTCTCCATACCTGTCATTGTGATAGAAAGATTATATTGTCCTGGTTTCAAATTTTTCCAAGAGAACTCTCCCTCCGAAGCGGCAGCCTGGAGGCCTATTTTGATTGAATCGGGTAGAGCGACCAATAAAACGGAAGCCCCGGGGAGAGGCATATCGTCGGAATCTACAATTTTCCCGGTGATTTCTGCAGCTTTCGAGCTGAAAATAGAAATGGAAATAATTAAAAATAGACAAAATCGGAAGATATGCATAAATCCTTAGCAAAAATCATAATGTTTTGAAGATTAGACCTTGAAAAAAGTATAAGGTTTATCATGGGGTAAAAAAGGCGAGGATTCCTCCCGAAGGAGAAATCCTCTAAAATTGGGGTTGGAAATTGGGGTGGGTGGAAGATGGGGTTCGAACCCACGACCTACGGAACCACAATCCGCCGCTCTAACCAGCTGAGCTACATCCACCATTTGGCTTCCGGGGAAAAAACTCCCTTCAAAAGCTTTGCAAAGTTAAAGAAAAATTTTTAAAATGCAATAGTGAAAGGGAATTTTTATTCACTTTGCTGGCTCCTTTTGCATAATCCTAGATTTTTTTAATCTCCCTTTTTAATCCACTGTTTAAAAGTATCGAAAAAGTTATATCTCTTTTTAAGATTCCTATCAAAAGATTTCATGATGATATAACAACCCATTTTTCAAGGTCATTTAGGCAACAAAAACGGGTTTACTTTCAAATTTTGCACGATAAATTCCTTAAATTTGCAATAAGAAGACCTATTATGGATAGGAATGCAAAAAATTATCCTAAATTTTTCTAAATAATTGATATGACAGCTAATAAGAATCTAGTAGAAGATAATAATAAAGAATTTGAATATCAGGGTCTTATTATCAATGGGTTTGCCATGATATTCTTTACCTTTTTTCTCGTGCCGGCCATCATAATCGTTTCAAGTATAGTTTTAATGGATCCGGTTCCAGGTCTCGCAGTCACTCTTGACGCAGTTTTTGGAATCCTTTTTATTTTAGGATGTATCGGTTATTTTATTCAAGAACCTAATCAGGCAAGGGTAATGATTTTCTTTGGAAAATATAGAGGCACTTGCCGTAAAGTGGGATACTATTGGGTCAATCCCTTTTTAAATCGCCAAAAGCTTTCTTTGCGTATAAGAAATATGGACATCGATCCCATAAAAGTCAACGATATGATTGGTAACCCGGTGTTGATTGGCATGGTTTTAGTGTGGAGAATAAAAGATACCTACCGGGCTGTTTTTGATATTGATACTCAGGGAGCAGGCACCACAGGAGTCAATAATAATGCCTTGGAAAAATTTGTGAGAATACAAAGCGATGCGGCATTGAGAGAAGTGACAGGCCAGTTTGCTTATGATGAAACTGAAGCTAATCCTCACGGCTTAACTCTTAGGTCAGGAGGCGAAGAAATTAACATCCTGCTTGAGAAAAAGATTAATGAACGTTTGGCGATGGCGGGAATGGAGGTGGTAGAAGCTCGGATAAATTATCTGGCGTATGCTCCTGAAATAGCGGCTATTATGTTAAGAAGGCAACAAGCATCCGCCATTATAACAGCGCGAGAAAAAATAGTAGAAGGAGCTGTTTCAATGGTTAAGATGGCTCTTAAACAATTGAAGGATGAGGGAGTCGTTGAATTAAATGAAGAAAGAAAAGCAGCCATGGTTAGCAATCTGTTGGTGGTGTTATGTGCAGATGAACCCTCGCAACCGGTTATTAATACAGGAAGTCTTAACGTTCAGTAAATAATTATGACTAAATATATCCTTATTTTATTAGTTATTTTCGGAGCTTTTAATATAGCTAAGGCTCAAAAAGTCTTTGACACTCACAATGAATCAAGGGCACAAGTGAAAGTCTTTGTCGTTGATAAAGATTACCGGGCCGATCTCATTGTCTACACTACTAACACAGACTACCGTGCCAAAGGTAATAAGGGTATTTGGTTTATAGAACATAATGAATCAAGGGCCGACAAAAAAATATGTTTTGTTAATAACGAGTCGAGAGCAGATTTGAAAGTCTATTTCACCAATACAGAAAGCAGAGCCGGATGGAAAAATCCTGAGAAAAAGGCATTGATGGAAAGTAAATAGAAAGGGGAAAGCCATAGAGGAAAATAAATTTTATATTGCAATTGACCTGAAGAGTTTTTACGCTTCAGTTGAATGTGTGGAAAGGAGATTGGACCCTCTTGACACCTGTCTTGTTGTGGCTGATCCATCAAGGACAGTAAAAACTATCTGCCTTGCTGTGTCTCCGGCTTTGAAGGCTTACGGCATAGGAGGTCGCCCACGACTTTTTGAAGTCGTACAAAAAGTTCGGGAAGTTAATTTTAAAAGAGGAAGAGCCGGTAAATCCTTTTCCGCTAAGGAGCTCAATCAACATCCTGAATTAGCGCTGGATTATTTAATCGCTCCTCCTCAAATGCAACTTTACATTGAATATAGCAGTAGAATCTTCGATATCTATCAACGATTCATTGCCCCAGAAGATATTCATGTCTATTCTATAGATGAAGTTTTCTTGGATGTTTCGGCTTATCTTTCCATCTATAAAATGAATCCTCATGAGTTGGGGATGACTATAATTAGAGCCGTTCTGAAAGAAACCGGGATCACTGCCACGGCCGGTATCGGAACAAACATGTATCTCTCCAAAGTTGCAATGGATATTGTCGCCAAAAAGATGACTCCCGACAGTGATGGTGTCAGAATTGCTGAGCTTGATGAAATGAGCTATAGGCAGCAATTGTGGGACCATCGACCTCTGACTGATTTTTGGCGAGTCGGTAGAGGTTATGCAAAGAGCTTAGCTCAATATAATATCCTGACAATGGGTGATATCGCGCGACAATCTGTTGTCAACGAGGAACTTCTTTATAAGTTATTTGGTATCAACGCAGAATTGCTGATAGACCACGCATGGGGTTGGGAACCGGTGACAATGGCGGATGTAAAATCCTATCGACCCGATACAAAATCAATGAGCAGCGGTCAGGTTTTGCAAGAACCTTATACGGCTGACAAAGCTCGGACTGTTATATTGGAGATGGCTGATGCTGTTTCATTCGACCTTATTGAACAGGGTGTAGTGGCTGATCAGTTGGTACTGACAATCGGTTACGACGTGGAATCACTCACTAATAATAATATCCGTTCCAAATATAATGGAAAGATAAAAAGGGATCTTTACGGAAGAAATGTGCCCGTTCATTCACATGGCACCATAAATATTGCTCGCCCGACTTCTTCATCAAGGATATTGATTGAGAAAACGGCTGAACTTTATGACAGGATTGTAAATCCAAATCTCCTTATCCGGAGATTGACTCTTTCCATTAATCATCTGAAAGAAGAAAATAGGATAGACACCCATAAATATGCGGTGCAACCCGATCTTTTTTCTGATTTCGAAGAGATCAAAAGAAAACGGGAGGAGGAAGAAAAACAGCTTTCCAAGGAAAGAAGCCGCCAAGAAGCAATGTTGAAGTTAAGAAGGAAATATGGTAAGAATGTTTTGCTCAGAGGTCTAAATTATGCAGAAGGGGCAACCCAAAAAGATCGTAATCAACAAATCGGAGGCCACAAAGCATGAAAAGCAAATAATTAAGAGTTATTTATTGAGTCAGAACAAAATATTATTCATGGAAATTTATAATTTTGAAATTTCAATAGAACTTAAAGATTTTCTTCTTTTTAATTATAGACAAAGCTATGGTAAAGAAAAAAATAAATAAATTAGTGGTTTTGTTAGCATTATTGGCTTTTTTTGCTAACTTTGTCACTGCGCAAAACCAAGAACCGGGAAAAATGGATAAAACTGATGGTGTGATTGTAGAATTGAAGACCACACTTGGCGACATAATCGTAAAGCTATATAACGACACTCCTTTGCATCAAGCAAATTTCTTGAAGCTTGTCAAAGATGGCTACTACGACGGAATGTTGTTTCATCGAGTAATCGACCAATTTATGATTCAAACCGGCGATCCCGAATCGAAAACGGCATCTCCGGGTCAATCTCTTGGCAGCGGGGGGCCGGGCTACACAATTGAGGCTGAAATCGATTATCCAAAACACTATAATAAGTATGGTGCCCTCGCAGCTGCGCGTACCGGCGACCAGGTAAATCCAGAACGTAGAAGTTCCGGTTCTCAGTTTTATATTGTCACAGGAAGGACTGTCAGCGAGCAACAGTTTGAAAATATGATGATGCAGAAGCATCAAGAAGAACTTGGATCAACATTCCGCAAACTTGCAATGGAGCATCGCGACACGATTGAAGCTCTTCAAAAATCCGGCAACGAGGCTGCCCTCGAGGAGTTGCGTCAGCAACTCATAAAGGAGACTGAGGCTAAAGTAGGGGAACAAGTGATCCCTGAAAATATCAAGTCTGACTATACTACAAAGGGAGGTGCCCCACATCTCGACGGTGCCTACACCGTATTCGGTGAAGTAGTTGAGGGTATGGATGTCGTGGAAAAGATTCAAAAAGTAGAAACTGATTCCCATGACCGACCAATAGAAGATGTAAAAATCATTTCGGCCAAAGTGCTATCTAATTAACGAAAAAATAAACTAAGGAATATTGACGACAGAAATATTCCCTTTTGAATAAAATAACCTTTAACCCTCTGTCATGATGAATGATAACGACAAGAATCCGGTAAACCCGGATGAATCTCTAAAAAAGGAAGCTTCGGAGAATGGAGTTGTCCTCAATGTGGAAAAATCTGAAGTGGCTCCTGAAAAATGTGAAGATGAATGTGCAATAGATTCATCTCCCTCTCTTGACTTGGCTGAGGCTGCCGACAGCCTAACCCAAGAAGAGGAAGCTTCTCAAGATAAATCCGAAGTTCCGGAGCCGGCGCATGAAGACACGGAAGAAAAAACTGAAGATGCCTGCGAAATAGAGTCATCACCAGCCCTCGATTTGGCTGAATTTGCCGATAAAGAGGAAAAAGAGCAAGCATCCGAAGAAAAGGCTGCCGAAAAATCATTCCATCAGATGTCAAAAGAGGAGCTTATAGAGTCACTCAAAAAGATAGTGGATGCAAGTGATTGGGAGCGCCATAAGGAAGTGACCGCCATCAAACAAGCTTTCTATAATCTTATAAATAAAGAGCGGGAAGCTGAATTGCAAAAATTCACATTAGAGGGTAATGACGTTGGCTCTTTCTCCTATACTCCTGACCCGAGCGAGGAGGAAGTGAAAAATCTCCTTTCAGAATTCAAAGAAAAGCGTAATGCCTTCCTTGAAGAGAGAGAGGAGCTCCGCAAGAAAAATCTTGCTGATAAATATGCCGTAATCGAAAAGATAAAGAATATCTCAGAAGATATCGACACCATCAATCAGCAATTTCCTCAATTCCAGCAGTTGCAACAAGAATTCAAGGCTGCAGGCGAAGTGCCTTTGGGGAGTGAATCCGAATTGTGGAAAAACTATCAGCTTGCAGTCGAGCAATTCTATGATAGGTTGAAAGTAAATAAGGAATTACGCGACCTCGACTTCAAGAAGAATTTCGAATTGAAGAGCCAATTGATTTCTAAAGCAGAAGCTCTTTCTGAGGTGACTGATGTTTTGGAAGCATTTAGAACCCTTCAATCGCTCCATGAGCAATGGCGTGAAATAGGACCGGTCGCTCGTGAAGTTAGGGAGGAGATGTGGAATAAATTCAAAGAGGCATCCACTGTAATCAATAAACGCCATCAGGATTTCTTCCAGAATAAAAAGGAAAACGAACAGGCTAACGAGACTGCCAAGACAGAACTTTGTGAGAAGGCAGAAGCCATAGATTTCTCGTCCTTCAAAAGCTATTCGGATTGGGACAACGCCACAAAAGAAATATTGGGACTCCAGGCTGCCTGGAAAGAACTCGGTTTCGCTTCGCGGAAAGTCAATAATGCTCTTTTTGCAAGGTTTCGCAAAGTCTGCGACGATTTCTTCTCTGCCAAGGCCGAATATTTCAAGAAGGTAAAGGAGGAATATCGCGATAACCTCTCCAAGAAAGAAGCTTTATGTGAAAAGGCTGAGGCCCTTGCTTCCGACTATGATCGAAAAGGAGCTTTGGAAGAGATGCAGGCTTTGCAGAAGGAATGGCGTGAAATTGGAGTCGTCAGAAGAAAACAAGGCGACGAAGTCTGGAAACGTTTCTGCAATGCCCTCGATGAATTCTATGGCAACAGAAAGAAGCTTTTCAGCGGTAAGAAAGCCGAGGAAGTTGCAAATCTCGAAGCAAGGCAGGCTGTGGTTGAAAAACTCAAGGGGATTTCCGAGGAAGAAGAAAGAAAAGACGTTATCGACACCATCAGAGATCTCCAAAATGAATGGCAGTCTATTGGCCATGTGCCCTTTAAAGAAAAGGATGCCATCAATCAGGCTTACCGAGCAGAATTGGATCGTCTTTTCAATGCCTTCGACATTAAAGAAACTCGCCAAAGAGTCAAAAGATTCGAGAATGAGATGAAGAAATTCGCAGGAGAAGAGGGTAGAATGAGCCGGGAAAGAGAGAAAATGGTGAGAGCCTATGAAGCTCGACTGGCAGAGGCTAAGACTATCGAAAACAATCTGGGTTTCTTCAAAGTGAAGAGTTCCACCGGCAACAGTATGGTAAAAGAAATGGAGAAAAAAATCCAGAAACTCAAGGCTGAGGCTGATGAAATCAAAGAGAAGATAGCCTTGCTTGACGCTCAAGAAAAGGAAGGGACTCAAGCTTAATTCTTTAGTCTCTATAAAAAGGGATCGAGGGTGTGGCCAATTATTGGACACACCCTCGTTTTTTAACAGTAGAGACTGGGATCAATTTTTTATTTGTTTGAGATTTTTATTATTTGAGATTGGAGCGGACATTATCCAGAAATTTTTTCATCCTTTCATTGTCGTGGGTCTCTACTATTTCTTTCAATTCCGTCAATTTATCACTAATTCTCTGCAGTTGGTGGGGGGTATGGGGGTTAAAAAGGATTTCACTCAGAAGATAATCGTCTTCACTCATTAGGCCGTTGGCTATAGCCAGGTGGCGCTTAAAAGTAGTGCCCGGAGCATCCTGATGCTTCATATTGGAAGCAAACACGAGGGTGGATGCAAATGGTATTGATAGTGAGTAAGCGATAGTTAAGTCATGTTGATCGAATGTATATTCTTCGATATGAAGATGAAGACGATTGTAGAGGTCACGGAAAAATACCTTTCCCAAATGGTCGCCTTCTGAAATAATGATAGCATTTTCATGTGAAAGATTACTCAGAGATGCGAAGGTCGGACCAAACATTGGATGAGTGGAAACGTAGGGATGACCGCATTTTTCATAGAATTCCTTTAACCCCGTTTTCACTGAAGCTATGTCGCTGAGTATGGTTTTCTCCGGAAGATAGGGCATCACCTTATTGAATGCCTCAAGAGTGAATTTCACAGTTGCGGCGTTAATGACCAAATCAGGAAGGAAACTCTCCGTCTCTTCTATCGAAGAGAAGCGCCTGCAATTAAACATGAAACGGAGCCGTTTGATATCAGGATCGTATACGGCCACCTCATGGTCGAAGGAAAGAAGGTCGCAGAAGAAACTTCCCATCTTCCCGGCCCCAAGAATGAGTATTTTCATTTCTTATTTTTACCGTTTACAATTTCAAGCTGTTGACGGACAGATTCCTCATGGATGGCTGCCAGAATATTTTTTATAAAGTCTTCCGACATGCCCAGCTCTTCTCCATTTTTCACAAGACGTTCCATCAGGTCGTTATATCTGTTTTGCTGAATCACCGGCATCTTGTGTTCCTTTTTATACTGACCAATTTCACAGGTGATTCTCATGCGTTTGGCGAGAAGTTCAAGGAGTTCGTCGTTGATTCGGTCGATTTGTTGCCGCAAGGAAGTGAGATTTTCTGTGGTTGAAGTTTCATCACGCACCACGAGCGTATTAAGTATTACATTAAGCACCTCTGGAGTGATCTGTTGGTTTTTATCGCTCCAAGCTGAATCAGGATCGCAATGACTTTCAATTATAAGTCCGTCGAAATTCATGTCTAGAGCCTGTTGGGCCACTGAAGATATCAATTCTCTTTTACCTGTTATATGGCTCGGATCGCAAAAGATTGGCAAGGAAGGATATCGTCTTTGAAGTTCGATTGGTATATGCCATTGAGGCATATTTCTATAGAGATGTTTGCCATAGGTGCTGAAGCCTCTATGTATTGCTCCGATTCTTCTTATTCCGGCATTGTATATGCGTTTCATGGCTCCTATCCATAGCTCGAGGTCCGGGTTGACAGGGTTTTTCACCAAGACTGCAATGTCTTTGCCACTCTCTTTTAGGGCATCGGCCACTTCTTGCACAGCAAAAGGATTGGCTGAGGTGCGGGCGCCGATCCATACCATATCAACTCCGGCATTAAGTGCCAGTTCAACATGGGCTTTATTAGCCACTTCCGTTGATATCAACATCCCTGTCTCTTCTTTTACTTTTTTGAGCCAGGGAAGACCTATTTCCCCGATACCTTCGAACCCCCCCGGAGAAGTTCGTGGTTTCCATATCCCTCCTCGAAAAATCCTGATTCCGTTGGATGAGAGTTCTTTTGCCGTTTTCATTACCTGTTCTTCCGATTCAACACTACAGGGTCCTGCAATTATGATAGGTCGGGAAAGGTTTAACTCGGGAAATAAGGGTTTTAAATCTTCCATATCTAAATATTTTTTTCTTTTTTCCAATTTTTGATGCGTTTGTAAGCTTCACTTAATTTTTCCGGTTTTGCACAAAGAGAAATTCGGATATAATCATTGCCGTTTTTACCGAAAATAAATCCGGGGGTGACAAATACTTTCGCATCATAGAAAAGCCTGTCGGCGAGCCATTCTCCATTTTTAAACTCGCTTGGCACTTTTCCCCAAAGAAACAGACCGCGTTGCATGGGATCATAATCACATCCAAGCTCCTCCATAATCTCTTCTGCGATGCGTCTGCGTTCATTATAGACTTTATAAAGATTTTCATACCAAGAGTCCGGTAAACTTAGAGCTTTTGCAGCCGCCAGCATCACAGGTTTGAATTGTCCCGAGTCAATATTGCTTTTCACTTTTATAATCCAAGAAATAAACTCGGGGTTGGAGGCTGCCATTGCAACTCTCCAACCTGCCATATTATGGCTTTTGCTTAAAGAATTCATCTCCACACAGACATCCAATGCTCCATCAATCTGCAGAATGCTATGAGGGTCTTTATTTAATATGAAACTATAAGGATTGTCGTGGGCTATAACGATACCATGCCTTTTGCCGAATTCCACCAATTTTTTGAAGGTGTCCATTTCAGCCTGTTTGCCGGTTGGCATGTGGGGGTAATTCACCCACATCAATTTTATTCTCTCAAGAGGAAGTTTTTCAAGGGAAGGAAAATCAGGAAGCCAGCTGTTTTCTTCTGTGAGATCGTAGGTAAATATTTCAGCTCCGACAAGGCGGCTCACAGAAGAGTAGGTGGGATAGCCCGGATCGGGCACCAAAACTCCATCGCCGGGATTGAGGAAAGCCATTGAAATATGAAGGATTCCCTCCTTGGATCCAATCAAAGGAAGAATTTCATTTTCGGGATTAAGAACGACTCCATATTTACGCAAATACCATTCGGCAAAGGCTTGACGCAACTCGGGAATTCCAATATAGCTTTGATAGGAATGGTTGCCTGGTTTTGCCGCTTCAAATGCTAACGTGTCAACCACTTCTTTTCCCGGGGGAAGATCAGGACCCCCGATGCCGAGAGAGATGATATCGGCCCCTCTTGAATTTAATAAAGCGAGTTCACGCAATTTTTTAGAGAAATAATATTCTTGGACGGAACTAACCCGTGACGCCGGTTGTATTTTTTTCATGCAGGTTGATTTTGAAATTCATTATATTCCCCTAAAACAAGGAGTTCATTTGTGAGGGGTCTTACGGCATCTATTGCCTGATGATATCTTGCGAAACTTTTGAATGTCAGATCAACATAGAACCGGTATTCCCATTCCCGGCCTATGATGGGAACGGATTGGATTTTGGAAAGATTTATATCGTAGAAGGAAAGAATTGTTAGCACTTTGGAAAGTGCACCGCCGGTGTGGGGGAGAGTGAACACTATGGAAGATTTGTTGATTTCGGATTCTTTAGGTCCTATTTCGGCAGCAAGAAGAGAGTTAGTGACAATCAAAAAACGTGTGAAATTTCTTTTATTGGTTTCAATGCCTTTTTCAAGGATATTGAGACCATAAAGATTGGCGGCCAATTCCCCACAAACGGCAGCGTGTCCTGATAAGTTTTTTTCCGCTATTTCTTTAGCGCTTCCGGCTGTGTCGAAACTTTCAATCATTTTGAGATTTGGATGTTTACGTAAGAATATCTCACATTGCATGAGTGCCATAGGATGGGAATTGACTTCAGTCAAATCTTCAATTTTCTGACCGGGAAGAGCGGCCAAGACATGAGAGATTCTTTTCTTATGTTCACCGATTATTTTTAGATTGTGTTGTCGGAGCAATTCGTGATTCTGGAGAATGCTGCCGGCTATAGTGTTTTCAATCGCGACAATTCCAACGAGAGAGGCATCCGAATCTAAAGCTTCAAACATGTCGGGGAAAGTATTGAATGGCACGGTTTCCAGATCTCTCCCGGGGAAATATTCGCGTGCTGCTGCATCATGGAAACAGCCTTCAACTCCTTGAATGGTGACTTTCAAAACATCGTCTTCGTTCATTGGCCTAGATTTCAAAAAAAATCCCGCAATCTTTGGATTTACGGGATTCGAATTGTTTAACCATCAATAATTCAATAATCACTCATCGTTCCCGTTTCTCTTGAAACCGAAATAAAAGAAAAAGGAATATGAGAAAAAACGAGTCATTTTGCTTGTTTTTTATTGGTGCAAAGGTAATAAAAGCATTTATAATCGGCAAATTATGTTACAAAAATTTTTCATAGATTCGCCAAGATTATGTCAGCTATTTGTTCGGGACGGAGGTTGTTTTCTGTCTCAAGTTCTTTTAAGTTGAAACGGTCTACAAATTTTTTCTCCACACCAAATACCAGCGTCTTCAGTCCGAGAGGAGAGGCCACAGTAGCAACTCTTTCTCCGAATCCTCCTTCTATACTTCCATCTTCTATTGTTGCCACAAGAGTATGGTCTTTGGAAATACTTGCCAACAAATCTTTGTCCACTCCCGATATAAAGAGAGGATTTATAACTGTTGCCTCTATTCCTTTATCCTTGAGCAACTCGGCAGTTTGGCGAGCCTTGATTAGAAAATCTCCAGCCCCTATCAAAGCAACCTTAGATCCTCTTTTAATTACTTTAAACCTATTGATATCGGAATAGTCTTTCTCCACTTCGTAATCGGCATGTTCGATTGAATAAACAGCTTGACGCACTGCTACTTTAAACCTATCCTGACTCAACCCCCATTCAAGCATTGCGTCAAATTCTTCCAGATTGGCCGGTGCCAAATATAAAATATCGGGAATTGAAGAAATCATCGGAATATCCCAAAAACCGAGGTGAGTCTGATCTTTATTAGCCGCTATGCCAGTTTCAGCCACCACCATTAAAGCCGGCGACGGATCCATGGCCCAGTCTTCAAGAAGTTGATCATAAGCCCTTTGAAGGAAGGTTCCCACAACGGAATAAACCACCTTTGCACCGTCTCGTGCAGCCCCGGCCATCACAGAAACACCCGTTTGCTCTGCTATACCCACATCGATATAATGCTTACCAAGAATCTCCCTCTCCTTAGCGTTGAGTCCGAAACTGTCGGGTGTGGCAGAAGAAATAGCCAAGAAGGTCGGATATTTTTGTGCACTCCGATTGATAAAGTTTTTAAGCACAGATGTCGAGTTTTCGCCCGGGTTGACGATGAGGAGTTCTCCTGTGGCAATATCAAAGGGATCACGGTAATGGAACGCCTCACGATATTCTTCGGCCGGAGTGTAACCTTCGCCCTTCTGTGTGTTGACATGTACAACCACAGGCCTCTGCGTGTCTTTTACCTTTTGCAAAGCCTCGATCAGTTTGGCCACATTATTTCCTTCAGCCACATAGACATAATCCCAATTAAAGGCCTTGAAAAGATTGTCGGCAGCAGTTCCATTTGTTTCCCTTAGATGTTGGAGATGTTTATACATACCGCCATGGTCTTCCGCAATTGACATCTGATTGTCATTGAGGATACAGATAAAATTCTCATTAAGTGCACCTCCGGCATCAAGTCCCTCGAAAGCTTCTCCTCCGCTGAGGGCTCCGTCTCCGATAAGAGCAACAACGTTATACTTTTCACCTTTTAGTTGACGAGCTTTAACTAATCCAACACAGAGGCTAAGCGATGGAGAAGTGTGGCCCGCCCAGAAGATATCGTATTCCGGACTTTCCACCGGGCTGGTGTATTCTCCCACTTTCGGAAAATCCTGTCGATAAAGGTATCCGTCGACGCGTCCGGTGAGCATTTTATGGGGAAAAGCCTGGTGAGAAACATCGTAAACAAGCCTGTCTTTAGGAGCGTCAAAAACGTAGTGCATTGCTATAATAGTTTCCACCGAACCCAAGTTAGGGCCTACATGTCCTCCTATCTGCGAAGTGCGGTTGAGCACTGCTTGCCTCATTTGTTCCGCTATATGTTCCAATTCCTCAATTGATAAACCTTTAATATCGGCAGGCGATTTGATATCTTCCAATTCCATAATCTTAATTGTCTTTAAGTTAAACTATAATATTATAACACAGCTTCCTCCTAAAAGGTTGAGAATCTGGAGAAGTATGAGTCTATCCGAAAAAATATAATTCTCTGAGGATTCATGACCCAAGTAGCATTTACAGTCCAAGGGGAAGAAAACCTAACTTTTTTTATTCAAGATTTATAAAAAGAGAGGAGGTGAAAATTTGATTTGTTACTTAACTTTTCAATTGGTAAATTTGCATTATGAAGATTTTTAGTTCAGATCAAATACGGGAAATTGATAAAGCAACAATTGAGGCCCAAGGAATTAGCTCATTGGAACTGATGGAGCGTGCAGCCTCGGCCGTCAGTTGCGAAATAGTGAGCAGATTTAATCCTAATCAAAGGATAGTGGTGTTTGCCGGTCCCGGCAACAATGGAGGCGACGGTCTCGCAGTGGCCCGACAGCTCTTTGAACAGGGCTACAGAAAATTGGAAGTTTTCCTTTTTAATGTGACCGGGAAAATTAGTCCTGACTGTGCTGCGGAAAGAGAACGTCTAAAGTCGATTGAGGGAATAGATTTTACCGAGATAACCCGTGATTTCCAACCTCCTTATCTGAGCGAAAAGGAGGTTGTGGTCGATGCCCTTTTTGGCAGCGGTTTCCATGGACCTTTACAGAAGGGATTTCTGACCCTCGTGAAATTTATTAATGATTCGAATGCCTATATAATCTCCATAGATGTTCCCAGCGGACTTTCCGGAGAATGGAATGATGGAGTAAGTCGGCGAGATATGGTTAGAGCAAAATTGACTCTGACATTTCAATTTCCTCGTTTAGCCTTCTTTTTTGAGGAAAACCAGGAGGTTGTTGGAGACTGGAAATTGCTTGATATAGACCTCGACGAAGCCACAATTAAGGAGACTCCGGTGGAATATAAAGTGGTGGATGATCGTAATGTCAGGCCACTTCTTAAACGCCGTAACGAATTTTCCGGCAAACGTGACTTTGGATCGGCCCTTTTTTTTGCCGGCAGCTATGGAATGGCCGGATCAGCGATCCTTGCATCGAAAGGATGTCTGAGGAGCGGGGCCGGGCTCGTGACGGTGCATAGCGCAAAGATGACCATGATACCCGTGCAGACACGAGTTCCGGAAGCTATTTTCGAGCCCGACCGCAACGATATCTATGTGACCGACATGAGTCTCCACCACACCCATCAAGTCGTAGCAATTGGTCCCGGTCTGGGCACAGACGATAGGACGATTGACGCTCTTGAGACCTTTTTAAAGACACATAAGCAACCGATAATAGTTGATGCCGACGGCCTAAACTGTATAGCCAAGCGTCCCCATCTTCTTAGTCTGTTGCCCTCCCATTCGGTAATTACGCCACACATCCGTGAATTCGACCGTTTATTCGGCGAGCATCTCACCAGCGAAGAGCGACTTAAAAAGGCTATAGATATGGCTAAATACTATACCATCAATATAGTTTTGAAGGGTCATTACACATCGACAGTGAGAGCCACCGGGAGAGTGTTTTTCAATTCAAGCGGAAACAGCGGCATGGCCACAGCCGGTTCGGGCGACGTCTTGACAGGAGTCATAGCTGCATTGATGGCTCAAGGATATAAGAGCGACCAAGCTGCATGTATTGGCGTATATGTGCATGGACTCGCGGGCGACATGGCAGCGGAAAAATGGGGCCAAGCCGGTCTTTTGGCTTCCGAGATAGCAGATTATTGTGGTATAGCCCTTAAAACCCTCACTAGCAAAAAATGAAATTTAGACTATATACAATCCTTTTTTCCCTTATCGGGTTTTTAAATGCCTCGGCCCAGCAGACAAAATTGCTTACTGCCGAAAAGCATAACGAATATGGCCTGGTTTATACTTTGCCAAAGACAGGCTTTCAAATTGAGGTTACAGCACAGAAAACTCAAAAAGTGGCAGGTCCCTTTAGCAAATATGCAAAAGTGTTTACCTCAGATGCGAAGGTTATAGATAAAGATGAGACCCTCTGGAAAATAGAGTCAGTTAAAGTTACTCCTGTTGGAGTGGCCGATTCAGACCCTGAGAGCCAATATCTTATGCAACTTAAAGCAGGAGCGGTCACTTTCATAGAAGTGGCAGAGAGTGGTATGCTTCTCTCTATTAATAAGGAAGTTGACTATCAAAGGCCCGAAAATGTTAAAGAGCTTAAAATAGAGGGTATACCGGTGAGTGGGAAGGAATATCTGGAATTTGTAGACGAAGATTTCATTTCAGCAATTTCCTCTTATAAGAAGGCTCAATTATTGGCCGAGGAAATAATGGAGGTGAGGGAAGCGAAACTCTCGTTGACTCGTGGAACTGCCGAAACGATGCCAACCGACGGACGCCAGCTTGAGCTTATGCTAGAGTCGCTTGAAAAACAGGAACGAGCATTAATAAATGCTTTTACAGGGTCGGAATGGAGGGAATTTCAAACATTTACATATATGGTGAACCCGGAAGGGGAAGGGCGACTTATTGTTTGCCGCCTCGATCCAAGAGAGGGCCTTATGGATAAAGAATACCGTGGAGGAGAACCATTATATCTGACGGTTGTAGCGACTGAAGAGCCGGAACTTCCTGTGGATGCAAAGGGAGAAGAGAAAAAACTGCCAAAGGATGCTGTGGTTTACTGTATCCCGGGTTACGCTGAAGTTGCCCTTGAATTTGCAGGCAACAAGATATATGCTTCAGAATTTCCAATGAGTCAATTCGGCATAATCTTCGGCCTGAATCCTTCAATATTCACAGACAAAAAGGAGCCATCTTTTGCCATATTCGATCCAACTACCGGCGGTTTGCGTGAGTTGGGCACATTAAAACCGTAAGACATTCATAGCATGGCAAATTTATTTTCTGAAGAGGGATTTGTGACTGGCATTCCTCTAAGCCAATACACGAATGCTATCACGAATGCTGTGGCGAGAGCTCCCGGACTTTCTGGAGTTTGGGTGACCGCTGAGCTTAGCGACGTAAGGCTTGCCGGAGGCCATTGCTATATGGAGCTAATAGAAAAGAATGATGTTGGCCAAACAATAGCGAAATTGCGAGCTACAATCTGGAGAAGCAACTATCCGATTTTACGTCAGAAATTTTATAGTGCTACGCAACGTGAAATCGGCAACGGCATAAAAGCATTGGTGAGAGGAAGCGCCACCCACCATTCAATCTATGGCCTTTCTTTCAATATAACTGATATTGATCCCTCCTACACAATGGGAGACATGGAGAGAGTCAGGAGGGAGATTATAATGCGGCTTCAGAAAGAAGGAATAGCCGACCAAAACAAGAGACTTAGATTGCCTGTCGCTCCGCAGCGTATCGCCATTTTATCTGCTGAGGGAGCAGCTGGGTATGGGGATTTCATCAATCATCTAACCGGAAATTCCGAGGGTTATGTTTTCTACCCTCATCTATTCCCTTGCGTGATGCAAGGTGAGAGGGTTTCCGAGTCAATCCGAAGGGCTCTTGAGCTGATAGAATCTACGATTGATTTATGGGATTGCGTTGTCATCATCAGAGGGGGAGGGGCAACCACAGATATGAATGGATTCGACGAATATCAACTTGCAAAGGCTGTTGCCACATTTCATTTACCCATTGTGGTTGGAATCGGTCATGAGCGTGATAGAAATGTGTTGGATGATTTGGCCCACACGAGTCTGAAGACGCCTACTGCTGTGGCAGGTTTCTTTATCGACAAGATGAGGGAGGCGAATGAGCAAGTGGCATTGCTTGCAGAAAAGATCAGGCTTTACGCAAAAGAGATGTTGATAGGGGAGGAAAGACGGTTATCATCATTTCAGAATATCTTACCTCAATTTGCTATACGACGAGTTGAATATGCACGCTCAAGGCTGCAAACGATTATAGGGGGCCTTCCTTTGAATGCCCAAAGAAGAGTTTCAAACGAAAGAATGAAACTTCAAGGAATGTTAGCGACACTATCTGCCGGTGGATCCACATTGATTCAACGAGCGAGCCAGATACTTTCCACAAAGCTCACAATGCTTGAAAATTCAACGAGACTATTAATGGACAGAGAGCGACAGAAAGTGGAAAATGCAGCAGGCCTTATCAAAGTTTTAGATCCAAAAAACACTTTATCTCGAGGTTATTCTATAACAAGGGTGAATGGCAAAACTGTGAAATCCATAGCTGATATTTCTTTAGGCGATACTATAATCACTACTTTGCCAGATGGACAAATAACCAGCAGAGCCGAAGCTTAAGATGCTTACCCCTCCATTAATTATTCGGGGTCTAATAAAGAAAAAATAAACCCGACTTCCGGTAAGGTGTCGGGTTAAATGAAAAAAAGATTTTTAATTAAATATCAGTATTGTGAGGATTATCTTTCACCTTCACAAGCATTATCTTTGAGTCTGTATTGGCTACTACACTATGGGGAACATTAGCTCCCATAAGGAGGAATTCGCCAGCCTTCATGTGATAAGACATGTCGAGCATGGTGAATTCGATATCTCCTTCACAAATAGTAACCATCACTTCGAATGGAGCTGTGTGGGTTTCAAGTTTCTGACCTGCCTTCAACGCCACTAAAGATACGCCTCCTTTAGTTGTTTCAAACACCTGACGGAAAGAAGGTTTATCACCATTGAAATCAACCGATTCATGGAGTTTGAAGACTTCGCCAAATTTAAAATCTGTTTTCATAATCATAAATTTTTAAGGGTTTGCTTTGAATTATTAACAAAACAAACCCATAAAAGTTTAGACCCTTTATTCCCACTCGATAGTGGCCGGTGGTTTCGAGGATATATCATAGACAACACGGTTTACACCCCTCACCTTGTTGATGATTTCATTACTTGTTCGGGCCAGAAAATCATAAGGAAGATGGACCCAGTCGGCGGTCATTCCGTCGGTAGAAACGACAGCCCTGAGGGCCACGCAGTTTTCGTAGGTTCGCTCATCTCCCATCACTCCTACACTTTGGACGGGTAAAAGCATCACGCCGGCCTGCCATACCGAATCATATAGACCATCCTTGCGGAGATTGGCGATAAAAATGTCGTCGGCCTCTTGCAAAACTCTTACTTTTTCGGGTGTCACTTCACCCAGAATTCTTATGCCGAGTCCCGGCCCGGGGAAAGGATGGCGACCGAGCAAGAGAGGATTCATATTTAAAGCCTTTCCAACCCGTCTAACTTCGTCTTTAAAAAGAAGTCGAAGAGGCTCCACTATTGAGAGTTTCATTTCCTTAGGAAGCCCTCCCACGTTGTGATGGCTTTTGATTGTGGCAGAAGGACCCTTTACAGAACAACTCTCGATGACATCAGGATAGATTGTGCCTTGTGCCAGCCATTTGGCATCCTTTATTTTCTTGGCCTCCTCATTGAAAACTTCCACGAAATCCCTGCCGATGACTTTTCTTTTTTGCTCCGGATCTGTGACTCCTTTAAGATCAGAGTAGAATTTTTCTGAAGCATCCACTCCAATCACATTAAGCCCCATATCCTTATAAGAATCCAAAACCTGGGAGAATTCATTTTTACGAAGAAGACCATTGTTAACAAATATGCAGGTGAGACGATCTCCGATAGCTCTATGGAGCAACATGGCTGCCACAGAGGAGTCTACCCCTCCGGAGAGACCAAGAATTACACGGTCGTTGCCTATCTTCTCCTTGAGTTCTTTAACAGTGACATCAATGAACGAGTCTGGACTCCATGAACCCGAACAACCGCAAATATTAATAACGAAATTTGAGAGAAGTTCTTTCCCGGCAACAGAATGATAGACTTCAGGATGGAATTGAATACCCCAGGTTTTTTCCTCCTTGATATGATAAGCCGCCACCCTCACATTTTCAGTGGAACCTATTATCTCATAATTTTCGGGAAGGAAAGTTATAGTGTCGCCATGCGACATCCAGACTTGTGTTGGAGAGGGGATATCTTTCAAAAGCGGATCGGAAGGTTTAACCACAGTCAGCATAGCGCGACCATATTCCCGGGAGGGAGCCCCCTCTACTTTTCCACCACCGAGCAACGCCAATAACTGAGCTCCATAGCATACTCCCAGTAAAGGAAGTTTACCCTTTATTTCAGAAAGGTCAGGCATAGGAGCATCCTCATCCCTAACAGATGCGGGGGAACCGGAAAGCACGACCCCCTTGATATCCTCATCAAGTTTTGGAATTTTATTAAAAGGGTGTATCTCGCAATAGACGTTTAGCTCACGAATCCTTCGCGCTATCAGTTGGGTGTATTGTGAACCGAAATCCAGTATTAATATTTTTTCCATAAGAATGAGGGGAATTTAGTCAGCTCGTGAATAATTCGGGGCCTCTTTGGTTATTGTGACATCATGGGGATGGTTTTCAATAACTCCGGCCGAAGTTATTCTAACAAACCGGGCCTGTTGAAGAGCCTTAATATCGGGGGCACCGCAATAGCCCATGCCGGAACGAAGCCCTCCAAGGAGTTGATAAATGGTCTCTGCGAGGGTACCTTTGTATGGCACGCGAGCCACTATTCCTTCGGGCACAAATTTGCTCGAATCGTTAGTGCCGCTTTGGAAATAACGGTCTTTGGAACCGGCCTCCATTGCCTCTATAGATCCCATGCCGCGATATGCCTTGAATTTACGTCCGTTATAAATAATTGTTTCACCGGGAGACTCTTCTGTCCCTGCGAGCATGGATCCCATCATCACGCAATCTGCCCCTGCCGCTATCGCTTTGACAACATCTCCTGAATAACGTAAGCCACCATCGCCAATCACCGGGATCTCATGTCGGGCTGCAACTTTTGCACAATTGAAAATAGCAGAGAGTTGAGGAACACCTACTCCGGCTACAATTCGTGTGGTGCAAATCGAGCCGGGGCCTATACCAACCTTGATTCCGTCTGCTCCATTTGCAATCAGATAGTCAGCCGCTTCAGAGGTAGCGATATTCCCCACGAGCACGTCAATCATTGGGAAGGCAGCCTTAACATCGCGGAGGGTATTCACCACATTGGCCGAGTGACCATGAGCCGTGTCAATCACTACGGCGTCAACACCTGCATTCACAAGAGCTTCTACCCGTGGAAGAGTGTCGGCTGTCACACCAACGCCCCCGGCTACTCTAAGGCGCCCTTTTGAATCTTTACAGGCATTAGGATAATCCTTAATTTTGGTGATGTCGCGATAAGTGATAAGTCCCACAAGTTTATTATCTTTATCAATCACCGGAAGTTTCTCAATCTTATGGCGAAGAAGAATATCGGAGGCTTCTGAGAGGTTTGGATTAGTGGTGGTGACGATATTCTCTTTAGTCATCACTTCTGATATCGGAAGCTCTTCGTTCGATTGAAATCTGAGGTCACGATTGGTTACAATTCCTACAAGATGATTCCCCTCGTCGACTACAGGAATTCCACCTATATGGTTTTCCTGCATAATTCTTAAGGCATCTCCGACAGTCTGGGATGGAGTGATAGTGACGGGATCAAAAATCATTCCACTTTCAGCTCTTTTGACTTTTCTCACCTGAAGTGCCTGATTTTGAATCGACATGTTCTTATGAATCACACCGATACCACCCTGACGAGCCATTGCAATTGCCATGGAGGCTTCAGTGACTGTGTCCATAGCAGCGGAGACTATGGGGATATTCAGAGTGATATTTCGGGAAAAACGAGTTTTGACATCTACCATATTCGGAGTCACTTCCGAATAAGCAGGCACCAGGAGGACATCATCGAATGTCATGCCTTCTTCGTTGATTTTTTCAGAGATAAAGCTCATGGGGGTGGTTTTGGGAGTTAAGATTTAAGATTTACAGTTTAAGGGATTGCAATTTTCGGCAAAACGCTGAAGAGCTAGAATTCTTGGAGCAAAGGGGAGATGAGGATTGTCTGTGACCGGTCTGGTCCTACAGAGAGGACACCCACGGGGACACCCGTTATCTCTTCTATTTTTCTGACGTAATTCTTTGCATTTTGTGGCAATTCATCGAATGACTTGATTCCGGAAATGTCCTCATTCCATCCGGGAAGCTCTATATAAACAGGTTTGCAACGAGAGAGCTTGGAAATGGTGGATGGTGGTGTTTCAACAATCTTGCCATCTAATTCATAATGAGTGCATATTTTGACGGTTTTGAGACCTGAAAGAACATCAAAGAGCATCAATGCCCAAGAAGATATACCAGCGATTTGAGAGGTATAGCGAGCTACAACGGCATCAAACCATCCGATACGGCGCGGACGCCCTGTGACTGTGCCATACTCATGACCGCGTTCTCTAATTTCATTGGCTATTTCGTCAAATAGTTCTGTAGGGAAGGGACCTTCTCCCACTCTTGTGCAATAGGCTTTGGCCACCCCGAGCACATTGTTGATCCATTGAGGCGCAATGCCGGCTCCAACGGGCACACTTGCTGCTGAGGGTGTGGAAGAGGTGACGTAGGGATATGTGCCATGGTCTATGCAAAGCATCATGCCTTGAGCCCCCTCGAAAAGTATTTTCTTATCCTCTTCTCGAAGATATTTATTGATAAGATAAGAAGTGTCGGTTATTCTCGGTCCAAGAATTTCGGCGAGATCCATAAAACGTTTATAGACTTTCTGATAATCGTAGGAGGGAAGGCCCAACATTTCGAGCTCACGGTTTTTTATCACCATTGCGTCATGGAGCCGCTGGGCGAAATAATCTGGCTCGAGCAGGTCGCCCATTCGCAGTCCTGAGCGACTATATTTGTCGCAATAAGCGGGGCCGATACCTTTTTTTGTCGTTCCGATAAGTTTATTTCCTTTTTGAGCTTCATAGGCTCCGTCGAGGTCAGCATGCCATGGCATTACCATAGCGGCTCGGTCAGAGATAAAAAGTTGAAAATCTGTGATTCCCTGATCACGTAGTTTCTGCAACTCCACTACGACGGATTCAGGATTAACAACCATTCCGTTGCCCATTATATTAACAGTGGAGGGATTGAAAATACCTGACGGGATGCTTTGCAAGGAATATTTCTTCCCATTGAACATCACACTGTGTCCGGCATTATTGCCACCTTGAAATCTCACCACCATATCGGCTCTACAAGCGAAAAAATCGGTGATTTTCCCTTTTCCTTCGTCTCCCCACTGGGATCCGATGACTACAAGTCGCTGAGACATCTTTACTCTAAGTTATTGCGTTTGTAAATATGGTCGATATTTTTGAAATAATAGTCAAGGGTGAAGCAATTGTCGAGTTCTTCGGGAGAGAGGGCCGACATCACAGTTTCATCCTCTCGGAGCAACTCCTGATAGGGTTTCCCTTCTTGCATGGCCCTCATTGCAATAGGTTGCACTGTGTCGTAGGCTTTTTCTCTTGCAAAACCCTTGTCGATAAGAGCATTCATCACCCGTTGGGCAAAAATCACACCATTGGTGCGATAGATATTGGCGAGCATCTGGTCCTCAAATACTACGATGTTCTCCAATATTCCCTTCATGCGGTTGAGCATGTAATCAAGAAGAATGGTTGCATCGGGCATTATAATCCTTTCAGTGGCTGAATGAGAGATATCTCTTTCGTGCCAGAGAGCAACATTTTCATAAGCTGTGGCCATATAGCCTCTCAATACCCTTGCGCAACCGCAGATGTTTTCGCTGCTCACCGGGTTTCTCTTATGTGGCATTGCAGAGGATCCTTTCTGACCTTTTCCGAAAGATTCCTCAACTTCATGCACCTCTGTTCGCTGGAGATTTCTCACTTCTAGCGCCATCTGTTCGAGTGAAGCGCCGATTAGGGCGAGAGTCGCCATATAATAAGCATGCCGGTCGCGTTGGATCACCTGAGTGCTGATATCGGCCGAAGCTATACCCAATTGTTGGCACACATAATCCTGGACAAAGGGAGGAATATTGGCGAAATTACCTACTGCACCACTGATTTTACCGACTTCAACACCTTTGGCAGCCTCATTGAATCGATGGAGATTACGTTTCATCTCTGCAAGCCACAAGACCCATTTAAGACCAAAAGATGTGATATCGGCATGAATGCCATGTGTGCGTCCTATGCATGGTTGGTTTTTAAAACGTTTAGCCTGTGAGGCCAACATGTCAATGAATTCCTCAAGGTCCTTTCGAATGATTTCATCGGCTTGTTTGAACAGATAACCATTTGCGGTGTCCACCACATCCGTTGAAGTTAGGCCATAGTGTACCCACTTACGCTCTTCGCCGAGACTTTCGGAGACGGTGCGAGTGAAGGCCACAATGTCATGGCGCGTTTTTTCTTCTATTTCCTTTATCCTGGCAATATCGAATTTCGCATTCTTCTTAAGTTTCTCCACATCTTGGGGAGGGACTACGCCTAGTTGCATCCAGGCTTCAGCCGCAAGTATTTCCACCTTCAGATATGCATCGAATTTATTTTCTTCGGTCCAAACCCGACGCATTATATCTCTTCCATAACGTTCGATCATAGGAGTAGAGTTAATCGTTATTCGTTTATCGTTTATCGTTTATCGTTTATCGTTTTGACGGCGTAGGAAACATTCGAGAGTGTTTTGCATCAAGCAGGCACGAGTCATAGGACCGGCACCTCCGGGCACGGGGGTAATAACCGAAGCCTTTTGGGCCACAGTATCGAAATCCACATCCCCGCATAGTTTACCCGTGGCGGGATCACGATTCACTCCGACATCAATTACGGCTGCACCCGGTTTCACCATTTCTTCAGTGACGAATTTAGGACGGCCTATAGCCACTACCAGAATGTCGGCTTCGGAAGTCACAGAGGGAAGATTTTGAGTGCGGCTGTGGGCGATAGTGACCGTGGCATTCCGGTCTAGCAGCATCTTGGATACCGGTAGCCCCACAATATTGCTTCTACCAATGACCACTGCTTTTTTCCCTTCAATTTTAACTCCGGCCTTATCGAGAAGTTGAATCACCCCCTTAGGAGTGCAAGGATAAATACAATCCCTCTTTTGCCAAAGCGCAGCTACGTTGAGAGGATGGAAACCGTCGACATCCTTTGATAGGCTAATGGTTTCAATGACCTTATCTTCATCGATATGGGCAGGAAGGGGAAGTTGCACTAAAATTCCATCGACACTGTCATCATTGTTGAGAGATTCGATAAGATCGAGGAGCTCTTGTTCCGTGATAGTGTCGGGCTTAAGAATTGTAGTAGACTTAAAACCCACCTCTTCGGCATCCTTCCCTTTACCCTTTACATAAGACTGGCTTGCAGGATCTTCACCCACCAGAATTACGACTAGATGAGGAGGGCGCCCATAGATTTCCACTGCTTTGGCCACATCGTTTTTCACTTTTTCTTTTATCTCCTTTGCGAGTTGTGTGCCGGAAACAATCATTTGCTTTCAGTATTTAAAACATATTTGCCAATATCTGTGCGATGGAAAAGTGAAGGACACTCAATCAATTTTATTTCTTTTTCGACATTTAGAGCAGCCTCCGGAAGGTCGTCGCCATGAGCGGTCACCATCAGAACTCGACCTCCTGCTACATGGAATTTGCCGTTCATTTCAGCAGTGCCCATATGGAAGACTTCAGTCTGGATATTTTCAAGTCCCTTTATTTCTTCTCCCTTTTTATAGGAACCGGGATAACCTTTAGAAGCAAGGACGACCCCGATGACTGCGTCGTGGCTCCATTGAGGAATGAAGCCTTTGCCTTCGATGGCATAATTAATGAAATCGAAAAGGTCGGATTCCAATCGCGGTAGCACCACTTCCGTTTCAGGGTCACCAAATCTGGCATTGAATTCAATCACTTTTGGACCTTCCTGTGTAAGAATAAGTCCCCCATAGAGCACTCCACAGAAGGGTAGACCCATATCCATCAAAGCCTTAGCAGTAGGCTTCATAATTTTTTCCAGAGCCTCGTTTTTCACCTTCTCGGAAATGAATGGAACCGGAGAATAGGCTCCCATTCCTCCTGTGTTTGGACCTTTATCCCCGTCGAAGGCCCTTTTATGATCTTGAGCTAATTCAAGGGGATAAACCTTCTCTCCGGAAACGAAACACATGAAGGAAAATTCAGGTCCCTCAAGAAATTCTTCTATTATAACCTTATCATCACCAAACTTATGGTCATGCAGCATCTCTCGAAGAGCAATCTCTGCATCCTTGAGGTTTTGGGCAATTACAACCCCCTTACCGGCCGCCAAACCGTCATATTTAATGACAGAGGGGAAGGAACCCTTCTTTACATAATCCAATGCATCCTCAAATGCTGAGAAAGATTTGTATTTCCCTGTGGGTATGCCGTATTTTTCCATCAGCATTTTAGCAAATTCTTTACTGCTCTCAATTTGAGTGGCTCCTTTGGTGGGACCGAACACTCTAATATCATTTTGAAGCATTGCGTCGGCAAGACCAGCCACAAGAGCTGCTTCGGGTCCTATGACAGTCAAATCGATATGGTTTCTTTGAGCAAAATTCACCAGACCTTCCACATCATCTACTTTAATTGGAAGGCATTTTGCATCATTGGCTATACCGGCATTCCCGGGAGCACAGAATATTTCAGCCACTTTAGGAGATTTGGCAAGACTCTTCACAATGGCATGTTCGCGGCCACCGGAACCTACTACCAAAACTTTCTTTCCTTTATCCATGATGGGTTAGGGGTTAAAGAGATGTATTTGTTTTTCGGATTTAATAAAATCAGATGCTATAATAAAGTTAATTTAATGTTTGAAATGGCGCATGCCTGTGAAGAGCATCGCGATTTCCTTCTCATCAGCAACTTTTATTGACTCTTCATCTCTTATGCTTCCGCCCGGTTGGACGATTGCAGTGACTCCGTATTTAGCTGCAAGTTCCACGGTGTCGCCAAAGGGCAGGAAGCCATCGGAAGCGAGTATGAGTCCCTCAGTCAATCCCAGGGCTTTAGCTTCATTGAGGGCTAATTCGGCAGAACCTACGCGATTCATCTGTCCAGCTCCCACACCTGCTGTGGCTCCCTCTTTAGCAACCACGATAGCATTGCTTTTGACGTGTTTCACTACTTTCCATCCGAAATTAAGGTCGTTGAGTTCGGATGGAGTAGGTTTTCTTTTAGTCACACACATATCAGTTGTCAATTCAATGCATTCCATGTCGGCATCCTGCACGAGCATACCACCATTTATGCCCACATAAGCTTTACAAGGAGATTGGTCCGGGGTCATATCCACCTCTAAAACTCTAAGGTTTTTCTTAGATGAAAGAACTTCGAGTGCCTCCGCTTCATAGGCTGGTGCCATAACGATTTCCAAAAAAATGGGTTTCATTTGTAGGGCTACTTCCTTAGTAAGAGGCCGGTTCATTGCCACGATTCCTCCATAGATGCTGACCTTGTCGGCTTCATAAGCTTTCTTCCAGGCATCGAAAAGATTGTCGGCCACTCCCGCTCCGCAAGGGTTCATGTGTTTGAGAGCCACACAGAAGGGTTGAGTGAATTCACGCACAATGCTTAGAGCTGCGTTGGCATCCTGTATATTGTTATAGCTCAATTCTTTTCCCTGTAACTGCTTTGAGAAAGCCACAGAGTAGGGGGCAGGCTTTGACTCTTTATAAAATACTGCTTTCTGATGGGGGTTTTCACCGTAACGAAGTCTTTGGACTTCATCGAAATCAAGGAAAAGTTTTTCCGGAAGGCCGGCGGCTCTTCTCATGAATTCAGAAATGCGAGAGTCATAAAGCGCTGTGTGGGTGAAAGCTTGAGCCGAGAGTCGCAGACGGGTGTCATACTGAGTGTTGCCATTAAGAGTGATTTCTTCAATGACCGTAGGATAATCCTCGGGATTGCAAACCACTGTGACATCCCTGAAATTTTTTGCTGCGCTTCTCAACATTGAGGGTCCGCCGATGTCGATATTTTCGATTGCATCTTCAAGAGTGACATCAGGTTTGGCAATAGTTGCCTCAAATGGATATAAATTAACGCAGACCAGATCGATAGGGTTTATATCGTTTTCTGCGAGTTGGTCCATATGGTCTTGTTTATCCCTCCGACCAAGAAGGGCTCCATGCACTTTGGGATGGAGAGTTTTCACTCTTCCCTCGCAAATTTCCGGGAACCCGGTGACATCTCGGATATCTGTCACTTCAAGACCGGCTCCCCTCAATGCCTTCAGAGTGCCTGAGGTGGAAATCAGTTCCCATCCAAGGTTTTTTAGGGCTGTCGCAAATTCTATAATTCCGGTTTTATCGCTAACACTAATCAGTGCTCTCATATAGGTTTGATATTGGTGTTAAATATTGTTTTTGATAGTGGGTTCTTGCTATTAGCAATGTCCATTTCCAATTACTCTATTGATTGCATTTATGTAGAGGGCATGCTCTTGTGCATGAATCATTTCCTCAATTTCCCCTCGATCGTTACCCTCGTATGGGATTGCTGCCTGTGCAATAATCTTTCCGCCGTCGAGAGTGCTGTCGACGAAGTGAACAGTAACCCCAAAAACCTTTACTCCGTAGTTCAGTGCTTGGCCAATTGCATCGACTCCCGGGAAAGCAGGCAAAAGAGAAGGATGGATATTAAGAATTCTTCCTTCATAAGGAGAAAGAAGAGTGGGGCCAATTATCCTCATATAACCCGCAAGGCAAATCAATTGAACGTTAAGTTTGTGAAGTTGTTGAAGAATCTCTTCTTCATATTCCTTTTTGGAAATGAAATCCTTGGGCTTTAATTCCAAGACTGTAATATTCAATCGTTTAGCTCTAAGGGTGACGTAAGCTCCCGGGTGGTCGCAGACGCATAACACAACCTCGGCTTCAAGTCTGCCTTGAGCACAAGCTTGGGCTATAGCCTCGAAATTGGAGCCGTTGCCGCTGGCAAAAACAGCTATCTTTGTTTTCTCTTTCATTTCAGAAAAACAGTTTTATTGCCTTCCACCACTTTACCTATTACAGAAGCTCTTTCTCCCCATTCGGTCAGAATCTTTATGGCTGTTGCTGCATCGTCGGGATGTAGAGCAATAACCATTCCTATGCCCATATTGAAAATATTGAACATTTCGCGATGGGGCACATTCCCTTCTCTCTCAAGGAAGGAGAAGATCGGGGGTATTTCCCAGCTTCCAAGCCTTATCTCTGCATTACAGTTGTCAGGAAGAATGCGAGGAATATTCTCATCGAAACCGCCCCCTGTGATATGAGCGATGCCATGGACATCGGTATTTTTAAGGACCTCCAAAACGGGCTTAACATAAATCTTAGTAGGTGTCAGCAAAATTTCTCCCAAAGTTTTGTCACCTAATTCATCATATTTTTTGTTGAGGTCGAGCCTATTGTCATAAATTATTTTTCTGACAAGGCTGAAACCATTAGAATGAACGCCTGAAGAGGCTAACCCGATTAAAACATCTCCGGGGGCTACTTTTGAACAATCAATCAGACGGTCTTTTTCCACCGCTCCTACCGTGAACCCTGCTATATCATAATCGTCTTCTCCATACATCCCCGGCATTTCCGCGGTTTCACCACCGACGAGGGCACACCCTGCCTGGCGACATCCTTCGGCCACTCCCTCCACAATGGCTTCCACCACGACAGGCTTATTTTTACCCACAGCGATATAATCGAGAAAGATTAGGGGTTCCGCTCCCTGGGCAAGGACATCATTTACACACATTGCCACAGCATCTATTCCTATTGTGTTGTGTTTGCCTAAAGCGAAGGCTATTTTCAGTTTTGTGCCAACCCCGTCGGTGCCACTGACCAATATGGGATGCTTATAACCTAATGAACCAAGGTCGAACATTCCGCCGAACGCTCCGATATTACCCATACATCCCCTTCGGGCTGTTGAGGCTACATGTTTTTTAATTCGGCTGACAACTTCATAGCCGGCTTCGAGGTTCACTCCTGAGTTTTCGTAAGATTTTGCCATTTTGGGTGACGGGATTTGGGTTTGAGATTTAAGTTTTGAGAATTAAGTTTTGATGGTTAAGAGTTATGAAAACTAACTTTAATAAAAGATAAATTTAGGGGTTTTGAATTTTGAGAGGAGTTAGTTGTACTGGAAATATCTCACTGCGTTTGCAAAGATGTTTTGGTTTTTATTTCCGGGTATATTTTTCATCAAATTAGCGTCATAACGCTCAGAATGTGCCATTTTTCCAAGTATAAGTCCGTCGGGGGAAATAATGCCTTCGATGGCTTCATAAGACCCGTTGGGATTAAACGGGGATTTCATAGTTGCGTGGCCCTCAGAGTCGACATATTGGAAAGCGATTTGTCCATTTTTTCTCAATAAGGAAAGGAGTTCCGGAGAAGCAACGAATTTCCCTTCTCCATGGGAAGCGGCCACTGTGTGGATTTCACCCTCCTTAAATCCTTTAAGCCAGGGAGAGTTGAGAGTGCCTACTCGTGTCGAGACCATTTGGGAAATATGTCTGTTGATGTCATTACGGAAGAGAGTGGGGGAATCCCCTGAAACTTCACCGATTTTTCCGAAAGGAAGAAGGCCTGATTTCACGAGAGCCTGGAAGCCGTTGCAGATTCCAAGAATCAATCCCTTTCTTTCAATGAGACGTTGAATAGCAGCCTTCACTTTTTCGTTCATAATGACATTTGCAATAAATTTACCGCTTCCATCGGGCTCGTCACCCTCAGAGAAACCTCCGGAAAAGGCTAGAATGTCACACTCATCGATATTTCTGACCATCTCATCGATTGATTGGTCGATATCTTCAGGTGTGCGGTTTCGGAATACTGAAATGGAGATATCCGCACCTTCACGTCTAAAGGAGGCGGCCATGTCGTAGTCGCAGTTGGTGCCTGGAAAAACGGGGAGGAAAACCACCGGTTTCTCTTTGGAATTCCCTTTGGGCAGGGGAGTAAAGGAAGAGCGGCTTTCATAAGCGACATTAGCCACTTCTTTATTTATAGTTGTTTTATCGGGATACACTTCTGAAAATTTACTGCGGTTTGCTTCGTAAGCTTCTTCGATTGAAATTTCCTGGTCATTGATAATTAAGGATGGAGCAGAGGTCGTTTCTCCAATTAGGTCGAATCCGGGAAGATGTAGGAACTCGTTAGACTCCACAATTATGGAGCCGTTCCCATAATTAAAGAATTGGTCTTGATCTACTGTCACTTTTACTCCGATACGGTTTCCGAAACTCATTTTGGCCAAAGACTCTGCAATCCCACCGAATGTAGGAACATAAGCTGCAACGATGGTTTTTTCCTTAATGAGGCGGTAGATCATTTTAAAGTTTTCTATCAAACTTTCGCTATCGGGCATCAAAGAGGGAAGGGGATTGTGTCTAACGACATAAAGTAGGTTGCCTGCAGCCTTCAAGTCAGGACTGATGATTTCAGAGGCCTTGACCGGAGTTACACCAAAGGCTATGAGGGTAGGAGGCACTGAAATATCATCGAAAGTGCCGCTCATAGAATCCTTCCCTCCGATTGATGGGAGCTTGAATTCTAATTGCATTCTGAGGGCTCCCAAAAGAGCTGCCAAAGGTTTACCCCATGACAATGGTGAATGCATCCGTTCAAAATATTCCTGGAAAGAGAATCTCATTTTGGAATAATCTGCTCCGGCTGCCACGGCTTTAGCCACAGCCTCTACGAAGGCATAAGCGGCCCCATGATAAGGGCTCCATTCCGTGATATAGGGATTGAAACCGAAGGCCATGAGAGAAGCGGAGTCAGTTGTTGCCGGAGCAACCGGGAATTTCTGGACGGAAACCTGAACTTCGGTCTGCTGGTTTTCGCCCCCAAAAGGCATGAGCACAGTAGATTTTCCTATTGTGGAATCGAAATGTTCAATAAGGCCTTTCTGAGAAGTGACATTATAATCTTTGAGATTATTTAGGAACTTTTCTTTCATGGATTGGCCCTCCACGATTCTTTCAAAGGGATTTTTCGCTTCAACGGATCCAATTCGAGCTGTGGCGAAATGAGGGGCTCCTGCCGAATCGATGAAGTCTCTGCGAAGGTCGGCGAAGATTTTTCCATCATGAAACATCCTCATGCGTCCTCTGCCAGTTACATCGGCCACGTGAGTGACTTCAAGATTTTCTTCATGGCAATAGTCAACGAATTTTTCAACGTCTTTGGGTTCCACCACAACCGACATTCTTTCCTGGCTCTCGCTGATGGCTATTTCTGTGGGGTTGAGACCGGAATATTTTAGAGGGACCCTGTCGAGGTAAATGTCAAGACCATCGGCAAGTTCACCGATGGCCACACTGACGCCACCGGCACCGAAGTCATTGGATTTCTTTATTAGTTTTGTCACTTCGGGACGACGGAAGAGACGGGCGATTTTACGTTCTTCAGGAGCATTCCCTTTCTGCACTTCACTTCCACATTCCTCAAGAGAACTGGCCGTGTGTTCCTTAGAAGAGCCTGTGGCGCCTCCGATCCCGTCACGACCGGTTCGGCCACCAAACATAAGGACAACGTCACCGGGACTCGGAGACTCTCTTCTAACATTTTCAGCCTTGACGGCTCCCACCACAGCACCTACTTCAAGGCGCTTGGCCAAATATCCGGGATGGTAGAGCTCACGCACATGGGTCGTGGCAAGCCCGATTTGATTGCCATAGGAGGAATAGCCCTCTGCGGCTTTAAGAGAGATCACTCTTTGGGGGAGTTTCCCTTTTAGAGTTTGATCCACGGGAGCGTAAATGTCACCGGCACCCGTCACACGCATTGCTTGGTAGACATAGCTGCGGCCGCTAAGGGGGTCGCGTATTGCGCCTCCAAGACATGTCGAGGCTCCTCCGAATGGCTCTATTTCGGTAGGATGGTTATGGGTTTCATTTTTGAACTGCAGCAGCCAACGTTGACTCTCTCCTTCTACATCAACGTCTACATATATGCTGCAGGCATTGTTTTCCTCGCTCTCCTCCAAGTCTTGAAGAAAACCTTCTTTTTTGAGATAGCGAGCCCCGATAGTGGCAAGGTCCATTAGGCAGAGTGGTTTATTTTCTCTTCCAAGAAGCCTTCTTATTTCTTTCCATTCAGATATTGATTGCTCGATATCCGGGGAAATAAAAGAGGGATCGACTGTGATTTCCTTTAAAACAGTGGTAAAAGTAGTGTGGCGGCAATGGTCACTCCAATATGTGTCGAGAATCCTGAGTTCGGTTTCATAAGGGTCTCTGCCCTCCTCAATGAAATAGGCTACCACTTCCATCAGGTCGTCGGCATTCATTGCCAGACCCTTTTCTTTACAATAAGCCGGGGCTTCATCCATGGATATTTCCCGAAATCCATTAAGTATTTCCACAGGTTTCGCTTCGGCATATCCGGGGGCCTCAAGTTTTGTGAGGTCTTTTTTGCGCGATTCTACCCGGTTGATGACATAGTCGGCAATTTTATCGAGTTGGGCATTGGTAATGTTTCCATCAAATAAAAGAAGCTTACCGCTCCGGATCAAAACGTCGGCATCCGGTTGGATAAGCTTCACACATTCTTCCGCTGCTGTGGCCCGTTGGTCGAATTGGCCCGGCAAAGCCTCTACAGCTAAAGTTCGTTTGCCCTCCATGTCAAGGGTCTCTGAGACAAGGTCGGTGGCCGGTTCTCCGAACACTTTATATAGGGATTTATCTTTCAAATCTTCCGAGAATCCGAAAAGGTCGTAGAGACTAACAATTCTTAACTCTTCAATTTGAAGGTCAAGGCGTTTATTGAGTTCCTCTTTGAGGCTGAGGGCCTCCACCCGGAAGGGTTCTTTCTTTTCTACGAAAATACGGTAGGGCTTCATGTTGGGGCCTGATTTTTAACAGGGTGGTTTTTTGAGTGAGAGGTTTATTAAGTTGTCTATGAGACGGGAATTCATTCGAGAGAAGATGACAAGACAGCGTCTGCCTGTTTTTTTCTGAATTCCTCTAATTTTAATTGCAAGTCATGGTCTTTTACTGCTAATATTTCTAAGGCTAGGAGGGCAGAATTTTTTGCGCCATTGACAGCAACCACTGCCACAGGAATCCCTGAAGGCATCTGAACCATAGATAGAAGTGAATCTAAGCCATTGAAAGCGTGCCCCAGAATTGGCACCCCGATTACGGGTAACGTTGTGAAGGCAGCCACGACTCCGGCCAGATGAGCTGCTCCTCCTGCACCGGCTATTACCACTCCAAAATCCCTTTGGCGCAACTGGCTCACCCATTCCTCAAGCTGATGGGGAGTGCGGTGAGCGCTTAATACTTTCACTTCATGCTCAATTCCGAAGGTCTCGAGGATTTCGACGCTGCCTTTCATCACGTTCCAATCACTCGTGGAACCCATTACGATGGCTATCTTCATACAAAAAGGTTTTGCCGGGCTTACAAAAAAACAAAAAACGCCTATGATTTCTCATGGCGTCGCTCTTTGGTATCATCCCGTTTCATGTCGCAAAATTAACGAAAAAAAATAATCGAAACAAATCCGATTTTTCCCTTAGCTCCAAAAATGAGTGTTTAAACCATATTTTAAAGAAAGTGTTATAATAGTAGTCAAAGTAAGAGACTATTCCTAAATTGTTTTATCTACCTTTCGACGGTCAGAAAATATAGGGAAAAGAGTCTTGGCACGATTATTGCATTTAAAATTCTAAAAACAAAATTATAATATGGCAACAGGTAAAATAGGGGTAACTACTGAAAATATCTTCCCCGTAATCAAA
>JAFLTU010000019.1 GCA_022509125.1 Muribaculaceae bacterium
TTCCTGTTCAGTTGAAAACAGATGTTCTTCATGCAAGAAAAATTTAGTTGATATTGGTTAGTACGTTATTCGTTTTTCGTTAATCGTTTTTAGTGCCGAGAGCCGAGGGTAAGGCTGGGGGCGACGGGTAAGGCAGTGATAAGACACTTGTTAGTCTCCCGAAAGGGTGGTTCCCGGAGACTTTGTGCAAATTTATTATCAAATTTTAATATTTATATAGAGAATTCATGTGTTTTTTAACATGTTTTGGGGATTTAACAAATTGACCTTTCGTAAAATCTCACCAGGGAAACTTTTGAAAATCAACCCCTCCAGGGTTGAGGAAGTAAGTAGAGATTGATTTTTACCCCCAGCTTCGCTTCGCTCGCAGGGGGTTAACAGGGTCAGGAAAAAAATCACGGCCGTACGAGTGGGATAAAAAGGAGACTACGAAAAGTCTATGAATGGAAATAAAAAAAGGAGACTTCGAAAAGTCTCCTAAGGATATTTATAATGTTGTGGAAATGTCGATTAGAAATCGGTGAAGGGTTCTGCGCGTTTGAAGTGTTGGAACGGGTGGTTGCAAGCGGGGCACTTCTCCGGGGGCTGCACACCTTCGAAAATGTAACCGCAAACGAGGCATTGCCATTTGATGGGTTTGTCGCTCTTCCAAACGGTGTCGGTTTCGATCTGCTTGCGCATGAGGTCGAAGCGCTCTTTGTGGTGGTTTTCGATAGTTGCGATGGCACGGAAGTGGTCGGCGATATCAGCGAATCCCTCTTCTTCAGCTATGGCAGCCGCGTTGGTGTATTCGATGACACCTTCGTTTTCCTCTTCCTGAGCTGCGATTTTGAGACATTCCACTGTCGGTTTGAGGATGCCCGGATCGATTGAGATAGGATCGGTCACCACTGCTCCCTCGGTGAGATATTTAAGGAAGATCTTTCCATGATGGAGCTCATTGTCAGCTGTCTCCAAGAAAATGTTGGCGAAATCATAATACATCTCTTTCTTAGCGCTCTTAGCGAAATAGATGTAACGGGTGTAGGCTGTAGATTCAGCCACGTATGCATTTGCCAATGCCTTCTCAGTGCGTGTCCCCTTCAAGCTTTTGGGGGTGTCGGTTGCGTCTGCCATAGTTTTAGTTTTTTAAGCTGTTATTTTTTAATTTTTGTTACTGTTTTGATAAGCGTTTTTTTGTTATTTTCGCTTTTGATAATGTAACAACGAAAAAGCGGAAATGGTTTTTAAAAAAGTTAAGAAATACCTATGAATCTATCTACGTCACGGTTCCACCGTGACGTAGCCCCTCCTTGGCTTGACATTGACAATCAAATGGACATGAGAAAGTTAAATAAATAATATAAAATGATTATCCCGAATTTTCCCCAAATTAAAATTTATTATTGAAAATCAAATGTTTGTAGGGACGTGGCGTGCCACGTCTGATTGGTTAGAATTTTGTAACGCTCTATAAGACATCGCACGCGATGTCTCTACAATGCGGGTTGGGGAAAATAGAGGATATAAATATAAATAATATAAATATAAGGATTCAAGTGAAATACCTGCGAAAGGGATGGGAGAGAAGATAAGGGGCATCGTTTTGAATGTCAGGAAATATAACGACCGCAACAATGTTGTCAGTATCTACAGCAGGGAGTGGGGTAGGCTAAGTTTCATCTCGCCGGCCGGATCTGGAAAAGCCTCCAACGCCAGGCGGGCTCGCCTGCAACCGCTGGCCCTTATCGAGACAGAACTTAATTATAAGGCCGGAGCGGAGCTGCAGCGTCTGGGGAGCGTAGCATTGGTGGAGGTTTGGCGCGACCTTTATTTTCAACCTGTCAAGCAGGCCTTGGTTCTCTTTATTTCGGAATTTTTAGGACGTCTGCTTAACGCTTCGATGGCCGACCCGCGGCTGTTTGATTTTTTGGAAGACTCATTTCGTCTCCTGGACAGGATGGATAAGGGAGTGAACGATTTCCATATTCCTTTTTTAGTATCGCTGCTCACGTTTTCGGGTATTCAGCCTGACGTTAACGGCTACAGGGAGGGGTTTTCTTTTGATTTCGCAGCGGGAGGTTTTGTGGGGAGTGCCGAGTGCCAAGTGCCAAGTGCTGAGGGGTTGGTACTAAGTGCTGAGGGGCGAGGGACGAATGGTAGGGGAGGTATATTATATGGAGAGGAGGCGAAGGCTGCGGCGTGGGTAGCTCGGATAAATTTCTCGAATATGAAACGTCTCCGATTGACCGGAGCCAATCGGAGACAGATACTATACGGATTGCTGAATTATTACAGCTATCATTTCCCGGGTCTCGGCCAATTGAAGTCGGTCGACGTGCTCCGGGAGGTTTTTCTTTAATAGTTGTCGGGGAATCTTTCAAACCAACCTTGGGGCATACCGCAAACGGGGCATTTCTTGGGAGCCTCTTTTGTTTCTACGATATATCCGCACTTGCGGCAATACCATAGTGTTGGTTGCTCGCTCTTGAAGACCTGCTCGTTTTCCATTCTCTCAAGGAGACGGATGTAGCGTTCTTCGTGCATTTTCTCAACCTTCGCGATGTTTTTATAGAGGAGAGCTATCTGCGGGAACCCCTCTTCCTGAGCTACGTCAGCGAAATTTGCATATAGGTCGCCCCATTCTTCACGTTCACCGGCAGCAGCAGCCGCAAGGTTTTCTTTGGTAGTGCCGACAACTCCTGCAGGATAGGCAGCCTTGATTTCCACCATTCCCCCTTCGAGGAGATTGAAGAACTGAGTGGCATGGCTGAGTTCCTGTTCGGCTGTGGTGAGGAAGATAGCTGCAATCTGTTCATAACCCTCTTCGATAGCCTTCTTGGCAAAGAGAGTGTAGCGTGAACGTGCCTGGCTTTCGCCTGCGAAGGATGCGAGCAGATTATGCTCGGTCCTGGTTCCTTTGATTGATTTGCTCATAAGTTAAAGTTATTTTGGTTTAGTATAGATATGTTTTGCATTATTGGGGATAAAAACGTTGACAAATTTAAGGAAAAGTTTAGAAAAGCATGCTAGGGGTCTGAATTTTTTTAGATTTCGGAATTAAGGACATTTTTCACCCCTATTTTTTGTTCTCCCGAGTATTGAAAAATGTTATCCCGAGTATTGAAAAAATGTTATCCCGAGTATTGAAAAAATGTTATCCCGAGTTTTGAAAAAGCTTTAAAACTTATCTGAAGGGTTAAACCCTTCGGCCATTTATGTTACTTAATCGGTTAGGGAGAGAATAGTTAAATGTCAAAAAATCAATAATTTAAAAATTTTGTAATTTTACTATAAATGTTACTTGACAAGAATATGCGAGTTTTTAAGTCGTAAGTTTTTTATATTTTTGCATCCACAGGTGAGAAAATCCTAATGCTAAGATTGACATGATCGCCTCCTCTTTTGCTCATGAGATGGGCTGGGAAGAGGGATAGGTTTTTTATTAAACGATTCGATTTTTACCGACCGGATCGATTTAGAAGAAATAATTAGCCATAACACTTGAAAAACTCAAATAAATGATATTTAAATTTGGTAGATTTTTACTCATACCGGTCCTAATCCTATCGGTATTAGTCGGCGTAACAGGTTGTGCCGACGAGATCTCTCCCCAATTTAATGAGACAGGAAGGAAACCTGACGGAGCTTATATCTCTGTCAGGATTCCACTGCCCACTGAAGAGATGCAGACTCGTGCAGCTACGAGGGCCGACTATTATTCCCTCGATGAAAATGAGGGCAAAATCAATGACCTCCACCTCCTTCTCTATGAAGCCGGATCGACTTCGGGACCAGCGATCAGCAAGACCTGGAGTTCGGAAGAACTCTCGGCCCTCTCGATCGGTGAGGATGGCTATCTTGATGAAACTATCGTTGACCTTGATCTTACCAAATCCTATAATCTATATGTTGTCGCCAACTTACAAAGTCAATCCTATGTCGAGGGAGCCTTCTCGACTTCCATCACTGAATCGGCCTTGAAGAGCCTGGTTTTCGACTGGACTTCGCAACCTACAGCAGATAACCTCCCGATGATATTTACTAAGGAGGGAATCGATCCAAACCAAGCCAACGAGATAATCGCCGACATGACTATCGCGGCAGTAAAGGTGAGATATAATGTAGTGTTCGACCCCCGGATCTTCGGAAGTAAAGCTGAAGAAAAAGCCGCCACTATGCCCAAGGGCTTGCAAATCACCGGAGTTTCTATCGAGAATGTAGCCGATAGGGCTAATGTAGTTCAATCCACTGCAACAAGCAGCCTCCATAGCGAAGCCATAACACACACCGGAGGGTCACATTACGATGTCAGCGGCAAGGAGGCCACCGGAGAGGGAGGATATTATAATGAAAACAACATCGACAACGATGGAGTGGTGAGCGATAAGATCAACCTTGCCGGTCTTTCTGAGGCAAGGTATTACACCTCCCCATGGGTGTATCAGGGCACTCTCTATCTTCCCGAGCGATATGCCGCCGAGGATGCCGACCCGACGTCTATGACGTTCTCGGCCGAAATTCTCGACGAGGATGGAGGCAAACTTGCCGACACTTCTTTCACTATTCCCAATCTGGCAGAGAGGGGAGTGACGATGGAACGAGGGAAATATCATGAATGGGTCTGCATGGTTGGTTCCAATGGAGACGCCCTCATTTCTGAGGTGACGGTTTCACCCTGGACCTCTCAGAGTATAGTCTATAACCTTCATGGCACCTATGAACTTATCGTAGAGGTGACTCAAAGCATAGAGGTATTGTCCGGGAAATGGACAACCTTCGGCTACAGCAGCGACACCGACATAAGTATCTCAAAGGAGAATATGCCGAATATAACTGACGAAGATGGAAATGTCTATCCATTTTATCGGGTAGAAAAGGTTACGGCCGAAACTTTGGATGAAAACAACAAAACTTATGAGTTCACCGACGAATGGCCCAACCATTTGAGAATAATGGTCAACCCTGATATCCCATATTATATACTCAAGGAAGTAAGTGGAGTTAATGATGTGTATATTCCGGGGGAAACCCACTATTCCTATAATGGAGAAATAATCGACTATTTCCATATCACGGCAGGCAACATCAACAAGCGAATAGCCGTGGGACCCCTGAAACTCGATGCCTTCTTAGATGTGAATCCCGATATCATTGTGATCGACATGCAGACAATGATGGCTGCAGGAGCATTCTCGGACGATAGCAACGTGATACGTTTCCAGACCAACGTTAAGAACCGCACTTCCTTTACCTTGACAATTACTGACGAGGATGGCAATATGTGTGATATGATCGGAGGACTCGGAACATCTCAAAGTTCCTCCGAACCCCCTATGACTCTGGTCCCAAAAGGGGACATTCTCAAGTCTCCAGTCCCTACACGGGGTGTCTACGATCTGAATGAGGGAGTGATGCAAGGTGAATTCACCCTCCAATTAAGGGAACTCCTTAGCGGCAACGATTTCTGGTTGAATCCCGGGAAATACTATCTGCATTTCAAGATTGAGAGCACGAACTTAGATGTTCCCCTCGAGGATGTTACAGAAATCGAGGTTAAGCCCTTCTCCACCAATTTCATTGTGCATTTCAAGGATAATACTAAAAACTGGAAACATCCCCATATATATGTCTATCAGTTGCTGACGATGCCGACCGACCTTATAGACAAGGAGACCGGGAAACTGTCGGAGAAGGCCGGCAAGACGGTGGGCTATGCCGACGATAGCGGAAATTTCCAGGGAGCGGTGCAATACCTATTCTCCAACAATGTTAGTTTCCGTGGCTGGAAAGACTATGGAGGTCCCGACGATGACCTTACCGATCCCTATCGGGAATCGTATTACAGTAACTCTAAAGATCCCACGTCGACCAACTACACCATGGGTTTCGTGGTGTTTGGGAAACCGAAAGCGAAGAACTGGGGAGAAGAGTTCAATCCCTGGGGCGACCTTGACGAAAGATTCATCATCTACAACTACGACGGCAATCTCAATGCCGACCATGAAAAAGGGAAGGACAATTGGTATTATAAAGACGATAACGGTAACAAGGTTTTTTGTCAGAAATGTTACGATCTACAATCAGATTATAACGGACCTGGCAACAACCGTGCATGGCCCGGCATAGCCATGGAGTATGAGGGAGACGGATGGTGGAAATACACCCTTTCGGGCATCGCCCAGCCTGGTCGGACATTCATAATGTTTTCCGAAGGTCATGACGGCGACAACCTAACTTACTGGCACCGTGAAGACTACCGCTGGCCTGCCGATTCACAGAACGGAGTGCCTCTCTTCGATTATACCAACCGGGAGGGATGGTTCCTTTTCGACGGCAACACCACCAACCACGACCAGAACTTTAACGAGGAAGAACCCGTGATGTTTGAGCAGGGAGGCGAGCAATATCCCTCTTACTTCTCAGCCCAGATGCTTGCCAACCTGCGGATAAAGGTAGAAAAACCTGTGAAGAACGATTTCTGGGAAATCAAATTGCATGATGTTAAGGATGAGCAAGGAAACGACGTCCCAGGGTATCATCCCAATACAAATGAAATGACCACAGAAGAGGTAAATGGCATCACGTATTATGTCGCTGATATCCGAAGCGAAGAATTGACAAAATTTATAAATAAAGATCAGATTTATTTTGGAATTCACCTCAATGCATGGGCAGATTATAGCTGGTTTACTCTACGTCCTTGCAATTTCACTTACGAGGATGGCAAGTATGTGGCAATCGTGAAATGCGAGTTCCGCGGAGGAGAGAAACTCTATCTAAAATGGCGTGACGAAGAAAACAAATATTCCGAAGCTGCCCTTTATTGGAAAAACGTCAATAATGGTGGCGACGGTTATATCAATATAAAAGTGGAGGGAGAATACTACAGCTATTTCCGCCACAACAAAAATGATGTGGTAATTCCGGCTCCGGGTAGTGAGGTGACCGACTCAAGGATAATCAAGTTTAAGCCTTATCAGCCAACCCAAGGGAATCTGGATGAGAAGGAATTCAGCATTTTCCAGATCCAGAGCCTATATTATCCTGCCGACGGTTGCTATCACGTCACTTATGACAACCTGTAATCCAAATTCCGAAAAACTAACCACGATATAAATGAATCTCTCTATAAGACATATTAACAAACGGTTGCTGCCCCTTTGCCTTCTTGCGGGGCTGACGGCCTGCAGCGACGATATCGGAGTCTTCCGCGAAAATGAGACGGTGAATCCCGACGAATTGACAATCAATCTTTCTATACCGGATGTCAAGATCGTTAATACCCGTGCCGATGATTCTGAGATTGCAAACTTAATGTTTTTCGGATTCGATTCATCAAATGCGTTGGTTCTTTCAAAGTCGTTGAGTTCCACTGATCTCATCGACCTTACCTCGGATGGAGTCACAAAGAAACGCCTGGCTTTTGGTGCCGAAAAATCGAAAATCAACCGAATCAGCAGCGTTTATGTGATAGCCAATGCCAACAGTCTTGATATCGGAAGCGGCAAAGGATTGACAGATTTCTCGGGTAGCCTCACCGAACTTGAAGATATAGCAGCCTCAATGCCCCAATCGGGACTATCGACTCCCCTGATAATGTCAGGTTCAACTCCAGTCTCAGGCAATTCCAACGTAATTGACCTTACTCTTACACGTCTTTCAGCCAAAATCTCAGTTACGCTTTCCTCAGATGTGGAAGGCTACACTTTGGAGGGAATAAATTTCTACAATTTAGCCCAGGGAGTGACTCTTGAGAATCCCGATACCCCTTATAGACTTTTTGTAAGCGGAACCCGCGTAAACTTAGAGAATTTGGGAGTGGATGAACCTACCTATGTTTATCCGTCATATGGTGCACGAATTGAGGGTCATGCCTCCGACGGAGCCTATGCAGTGATTAAGGTGAAAAACACCACTTCAGATGAGGAGAGCTATTTCAGGATAGATTTCCGTATAAAGGGCAGTGGGACGAATTCCGACACTCCATTAAATCTCGAGCCCAACCACTGGTATAAGATAGAGATATTGGACATAGCCAGCGACGGACATTCCCTTGAAGGAGCGAAGGACATAGTGGAAGACGAGGAGAGCATCACATACGCCATCCACGACCATTCCGCGAATGTCTATTCGATGATTTCTGACGGGATCCGCGAACTTGGAGTGACTCCGCAGGTTAAATGGACTACAGAATCCAGCCAGGGAGATAAGCCCAACTTTTTCACAATTAGATGGTATTCCCAAATAGAGGAAGAAACCAACTCTTGGCCTATACTGGAGGTGACCGAAGGAAAAGAATGGCTTGAGATAATGAAGGATCCGGGCACAGGAGAATACATTACCGATGACGACGCCACAATAAGTGGACTCGGGAATGAAGCTTCCGAGGTGGGAGGAGTGGTGAAAAAATTCTATCTCCAAGCCAATGGTCACGGCAATTATGCAGTAATCACGGTAAGTTGGAAAGGCCTCAAGAGAGACATCGTAGTAAATCGAGAGAATACCACTGATTATAGCCTCTGCAATGTTACCTTGAAAATTTATGAGGGAACTTCGCTTAAAGCAACCATAGAAGATTATGGTTCGTTTATCCAAGGACAAGGAACCGGCACCTCCAAGGATGGCACCGCAACCTTGAGCCCGCATCTTTTTGGCGTTGATGAGTCAGCTATGGGAGAAGGAAAGAGCAGGCAAGGACTTCATTTCCCGGTGATGTATGGAAATGGCACTCCATGGACCTATGAATATGTCATAACTTCTACAAGGACAGAGACTGTGAGCGGCATCACCCCTCATTTCACCGACACCAAGACAGATGAAGTTATTCAGACTTACCTATCCACCGAAACCGATCTTGACAATAAGAAAATTACCCTTAGGTTTAATTCTGCAGATGCAAGTTATACCTACGGCAAGGGGGAAATATATATAATCGTGAACTACGGCTCAAATAATATGGCCGACCGGATCTATTTCCCGGTTTTCCACACAGGCTTCTTCCATTTTGACGACACAGCCGCCGATGATTCCAATAAAGGCTACTATTATTATGAGGTGGTGCCGATGGGCGACAGCTATTGGCTCGACCGAAATTTGGGGGCGAAATCACGCCACATGTTGGTTGACAACCTCACCAGCATCAGCGGAGACAAGGAGGCGCGTGGAAGGTATTATTCTGTGGCCAGCAAGCCGGATGCCTTCTTCGACGACCCGGACATCAAGAACGCTGCCGTCTGTCCTCCCGGATATCATGTTCCCTCCACTACGGAATGGGACAAAGTGAGACTCGACACCCGGTTCCGCTCCGAAATAGTGAAAGAGGAGGGGACAGACTTCACTTCCACCTTCTATATGACAGACAACCGGGAGATCGGCAACGTCTATTTCCCGATGACCCGCTATTATAATTTAAACAATTCTAACCAGACGGGATCCGACTATGTTGAGAGTCCCAACTCGGGGATCGGAGGATCGGGCTACTACTGGAGCCAGGATGCAGCGATGGCCATGGAGAAAGACGAGATCGGGGGCTGGCTTAGGGCATTGATTTTCAAGGGAGGCACCTCCAGTTTCAACAATGCGAGTGTAGCCAACCATAAGATGGCAGTCAGATGTGCTAAGGGCTCTACAGCTCCCGAAAATGAGGAGGGCAAGACCCTTGTGAGCTTCAATGTGCATGGAGCCACCCATGTCTATTTGGTCGACGGGACCTCAGGTATTCCAATTTTCTCATTCCCCGGCAAACCGGCTGTTTCTTCCGGAGCCATAGATGAATGGCGAAATTTCTATTGCTCGGTCACTACACCCCAAAAAGATATCCTTATGTTGTTTGTTAAGGTGGTGGAGGGAAAAGTGACCCTCTTCTCAAGATCCGGCACAACCTTCAGAGATGATGTGCCACTTAACGAAATAGAACACTCCGAGAATTTTGCCGATTATGCCTGGGAGGTGGAACCGGGGTATTATTATGATTTCTGCGAAGAAGCGGAAGGACGGACCGAGAATGTCACCGAGACCAAGCAGGATGGCGAGAAAGACCCGACTCGATTTAACGCAGGCGACCGGATAACCGTCCACTGGAGAGAAAATTTCGAAGGGAAATCGCATCCGAATATCAGTTGCGGCGACGGCTCATGGGCCAATCTCATGCCTAAATGGGCAATGCCGGGAGAAAAAGATGGCAGCGACAACCGAAAGATAACCTTTATCTGTGCGCGTGATACAAAAGTAATCCAACTGAATGTAGAAGCTTCAGGGGAGGATAAACAGAAGATACGTTACCGAATTGATTTTAACTCCAAAGATAATATTAAAATAAAATACGAAAGAGACGACGGCGACCAATATGCGACCGACCATGATGTTTTGAATGAAGCCCGGGTAGAGTATCGTGGCTATAAAGAATCCATCTTCGGTCATGAATACGACATTTATCTATATATGAGGGAATCGGAAACACCTTCTAATATGTTGCCACCGAAATTCTATGCCGGCAGTAAAATTACCTTCCATTGGAAAGATGAATTTGGAGAGGACTCCGAGGGGAATGTGGTGCACCATCCGAATATCTATAACTGGAGCGATGTTTCTAATGCCGAAGATTTAGGAGGCTTTTGGACTAATGATCCGGGCACTTTGGATGAAGCTGGCTTTAGAAGCGCTACAATAGAGAACCTTGCCAACTACACTTATGAATTCCAGATTTTACTCTTCGACCGGACCGTGGCTAACGAGAAGATAAACAGCACCAAGATAAAGATGCATGCCCAAGGGAAAGATGGTAATTTCTATATTTGGAATGCCCAGAATGAGGAAAGTGGTTCACAAGACCTGTCCGGTTTCCGCTTAACCACGGGTGATACATATCCTTACTATAACAAGACAACAGGAAATTACGAATACGACATATATTTAATGAAATAGAAAAAGGTAGATTTTTAGTAGATCATTTTTTCATCATGTTAATTTTTTCATGTTAATTTTTCATCATGTTAACTTAGTCATCCAAATTCAACAATTTAATTTGACGAAGAGGAGGGAGGTTCGGGAGAATCTCCCCTTCTTTTGGCTGAGTTTTAAGTTTTAAGTTTTGAACCATAGGGGATTGTTAAGGCATAAGTTGCGTTTATTCAGAAAATTATCTAAATTTGTGAGTTGAGTACAAACTCGCAGTCTTTCGGTTTTTGATTATTTAAACGTCATGAAAAACTTTAATATACTGCAGGTTTCCATATTGTTTTTTGCTTTTTTGGGTTTCTTTTTTATGGAGGTTTCGTGCCATAGAGACGAGGTGGAGGTAGCACCCAATATCTCCATACTGGATTCACTGATGCAGCATGAAAAAGAATTCACCCTCGAGCAACTGACCCGCATTGCAGAGATCAAACAGAAACTTCAGAAGGCCAAATCTACGGAGCAAAAATATTTTTTCAACGATCTTCTCTTCAACAGTTTTTATACCTTGAATGCCGACTCGGCCCTCTTTTATGCCGATAAGGCCCTAAAGTATGCCAAGAAAACGGGCAACCGTAGATGGATCACCTCGAGCATCATCAATAAATCGAGCGTGCTTGCCGCCACGGGCCTTCTTAAAGCGGCCCTCGAAGAGATGGAGAAAATCAACCGGGACTCTTTGTCGAGGGAAGAACTGGTGGACTACTATGGGCAAATGATCTATCTTTACAGCCATTTGGGGAACTATACGGGCAAACCCGACAACAATTATTACATCACCGAGCGGCTTTATAAAGACTCCATCATGCAGGTGGTCCCTCGGGATAATCCCCAATACCTGTGGTATAAGGCTTGGGATATACTTGGCACGAAACAGAACAGCGACTCCGTGATCCTCGCACTTAAGGAGATAGTCGATTCCTCGAATCTAAACTTACGTCAGGATGCCAAGAATGCCTATGTTTTGGCACGTCTCTATCAAGACAAAGGGGATATGGCGAATTTTGAAAATTATATGGCCCTTGCCGCTATTGTGGATGTCAAGATTGCCAATTCAGAAATAGCTTCGATCGAAGATCTTGCCCGATATCGTTTCTCAGACGGTAAGGGGGACATCGATCGTGCATACAAATACGTCCACTATAGTCTCAATAAAGCTCTGGAATATCCCGATCGAACGCGAGCCTTAGGTATCACGATGACGCTTTCGCAAATCTCCGAGGCCTATCAGCAGAAAATAGAGCGGCAAAAACACACAACCATCCTATTTCTCGTGCTGGTGTGTGTGTTGGTCGTAGTGCTCTCTTGCGCTATCATCGCTTTCGTGGTGCAGAACAAACGTCTCCATCAACAAGGCTTGAAGACAGACGCAGCCAATCATCAGCTCAATAAAAAGGTGGAGGAACTCTCAGAGGCCGACGAGAAGCTCAACTCAATGAACACCCTGCTGAAGGATCTTAACGAAGACCTGAAGACTAAAAACGAACAGCTTTATGAGGCTAATTTCGTAAAAGAGGAATACATCGGCTATGTTTTCAGTCTCTGCAGCTCTTATCTCACACAAATCTCCGACATAAAGAGGAATATCTATCTCAAGATTATCAAGAAACAATATAAGGAGATCGAGGCCGAGACCTCCGACATCGATATGAAAGAGGATCTGAAAGAGTTTTATCATTCCTTCGACATGATTTTCCTCAACCTCTATCCCAACTTTGTCAGCGATTTTAATTCGCTGTTGAAGGAAGACAAACAGATCACACTCAAGGAGGGGGAATTACTCAATATGGAGCTTCGCATCTATGCCCTCGTGAGACTCGGCATCAATGATAGCGTCAAAATCGCCGACTTCCTGCATTGTGCCCCTCAAACCGTCTACAACTATCGGCTCCGGGCCCGTTCAAGAACCACCTACGAGAAAAGCGAATTTCTTGAGAAAGTGAAGAGTATGGGCAATTTCCTTGGAAAAAAGGTTTAGGGCCAATAATATTCGCTATATTTGCAATAGAAAATCAAACCATGAAATATAGAGCCTTGAGAACTCTTTTTACCTTAGCGGTTTTGCTGCCTATTGTTTTTTCCTTGGCTGCCCGTGGGGAAGAGAAGGATTACCTTCAGAGCCCATTGCCGGAAACTTGGCAATTTGAGCAACAGTATTACCAGACCTTGCCTTGCGAGGATGGTTGGTGGGCCGGTTTCAATGACCCGGTGCTGACGCGTCTCATCGAGATGGCTGTAGAAAACAACTATAATGTTGCCACAGCGCTCAAACGAATAGAGATGGCATCGAAGGAAATAGGGATGACGCGGGCTGGATATTACCCCACAATCGGGCTCTCCGGAGGATGGACCAAGGAGCAGGAGAGCGGAAAGCTCTATGATTATGACTCGGAACGCATCCGTTCTTCATATTTCTCCTTAGGGGCATCAATGAATTGGGAAATCGACGTATTTGGCCGCGTCTATTCAAATGTTAAAGAGAAAAAGGCAGCCTATAACGTAGCCCGCGCAGACTACGATGCCGTGATGGTGAGCCTCTGCGGGAGCGTCGCTACAGCCTATATGCAGCTGCGCACCTATGAGGAACAACTTGCGGTGGCCCGCCAGCACATAGAGAGTCAGGCTTATGTCTGCAAAATCACAGAGGCCCGCTTCAATGCCGACTTAGGCGATATGCTTGAAGTGACACAGGGCCGGGTGGTGCTTTATGAGACGGAGGCCACGCTACCGACACTGGAGTCGGAGGTGAGAACCACCAAGAATTCCCTTGCCCTTCTTGTGGGCAAATATCCGGGAGAAATAGACGAACTTTTGGACAGCCGTTCCGGGCTTCCGGATTATCTTCAGGTGGTGGACATTGGAGTTCCTGCAGAATTGTTGCGCAGGCGTCCTGATATTGTAGAATCAGAGATGGAACTTGCCGAATATGCAGCGGCTGTGGGTGTGGCAAAGAAGGATTTTCTTCCTACGCTGTCACTGACGGGAGAAATCGGCACCTCTGCCCACAACGGCAAAGACCTTTTCGGCAAGCAGAGCCTTACCTATTCCATCGCCCCCCAGTTGAGCTGGACCCTCTTCGAGGGCCTCTCACGCAATTATGCCCTCTCAGAGGCAAAACTTCAGATGGAATCAGCCATCGACCAATATAATCTGACAGTCATGTCAGCTGTGGAGGAGGTTGACAATGCATTGGTGACCTATGCCAAGTTGCTTGAAGCAATAGAGCTGCAAAGTAAGGTGGTGGAGGAGAGCCGGAAGAGCATGGAACTCTCGTTTGAACTCTACAGGAGCGGCCTTACAATGTTTACTAACGTTGTGGACGGACAGATCGACTGGCTGACAAGCCAGAACACGCTCGTGGAAATGAAGGGTGAGGCCTTGGCAGCTCTGGTCAATATCTATAAGGCACTGGGAGGAGGGTTTTGAGGGCTGGTTTAGAGATTAGAGATTAGAGATTAGAGATTAGAGAATAGAGTTTAGAGTTTAGGGTTTATAGTTTTCGGTTTTTGGTTAACGGTTAACGGATTACGGTTAACGGATTACGGTTAACGGATTACGGACTTTGGATTAGGGTTTATGAAAAAATAAAATAGATGAAGGTAAAGGCGATAATATTTTTGGCTGGAGCCCTGATGATCGGGGCGACGGCTTGTCATAAGGAGAAGAAGACGGAGGGTTACGGCGACGAAGCACGGCCAGTGGAGGTGGCCGAGGCTTTCACTGATTCAGTGGTGCTTTATGCCACTTATCCCGGCTATCTTCTGGCAGAATACTATGCGGAAGTTGTCGGACTTGTCAACGGACGTTTGATGACAATGAATTATTCCTCCGGGCAACATGTCACCAAAGGTCAGACCCTTTTCACCATAGACCCGACGCTCTATCAGGATGCCTACACGCGAGCCGAGGCCACGTTAAAGAGCAACGAAAGCAATCTAGTCTATTCCAAACAACATTATGAAGCGGTCTTGAAGGCCTTGGAAGACAATGCCGTGAGCCGAATGGAAGTGGCCCAGGCAGAGAGTGCCTACAGGCAGGCCGAGGCAAGCGTCAACGACAGCAGGGCAGCCCTGCATACCGCACAGGTGAACCTCGGTTATTGCAACGTCACGGCTCCGATTTCCGGATATGCCACCAAAAATGAGCTCAGTATCGGCAACTATATCACCGGGGCCGACTCCCCCGTGAAACTCGCAGAAATCTACGACAACACCCATCTATATGCTGAATTCGAGGTGGAGGATGCACGTTATGAGACGATGACGGCAGGAAATGCCACGGAAGAGAAGGTGCTTTATAAGAATGTGCCTTTGAAATTTCAGGAACCATTGAAAAACACCTACACAGCAGATTTGACCTATGTGGCTCCATCAGTGGAAAGGACCACCGGAACCATCACACTCCAGGGGAAGATCACCAATATCGACAATGAGTTAAAGGCCGGTATGTATGTCTCGATCTCCCTTCCCTACGGAGAAAACCCGAAGGCTGTCTTGGTGAAGGATGCCTCGATTGCCACCGACCAGCTCGGTAAATATATGTATGTGGTCAATGATTCCGATATTATCGTGAAGAGACGCCTCGACGTCGGGGAAATCTACCGGGATTCCCTCAGAGTGGTCAACAAAGGCATTGAACCTGGCGACAAATACATAACCAAAGCCCTCCTCACAGTCCGGGCCGGCGAGCGAGTGAAACCTTTCCTTGCAAGGTGATAAGTTTGGAATTATTACGAGTAACGAGAAACGAATAACGAAAAACGGATAAGAAGTGTTTTCGAAATTTTTTATAGACAGGCCGATATTTGCGACGGTGTTAGCGTTGCTGATGATTTTCGCGGGACTTCTGACCGTTAAGACACTTCCGATCGGCCAATATCCCGACAATATATCACCGCCGACAGTGTCGGTTTCAGCCTCCTATCCGGGAGCGAATGCCGAGACAGTGGCCAAGGCTGTGGCCGTGCCCATTGAGGAGCATGTCAACGGAGTGCAGGGCATGTTGTATATGAGTTCGACGTGTGGCAGCGACGGCAGCTACAGTCTGACAGTGACATTCCATAACGACGTCAACCTTGACGACGCAGCCGTGGAAGTGCAAAACCGAGTTTCTCAAGCGAGCGCCCAGATTCCCTCGGTTGTCTCCGAAGAGGGTATCGACGTCAGAAAGGAGAGCACCGACAATGTTCTCTTCATATCGCTGAATTCCGATGATCCGGAGCTTTACGACGCTCTCTATCTCACCAACTATGCCCAGCTAAACATCACCGATGCCCTTTCGCGCGTGGAGGGGGTAGGGGCAGTTAATGCCTTCGGAGGTGGAGAATACAGTATGCGAGTATGGCTCGACCCCCAGAAGATGCGAATCCGGGGAGTGACCCCGGCCGACGTGCAGGCGGCGATAGAGGCCCAGAATATCGAAGTGTCGCCGGGCTCGGTAGGCAATCCACCGGGCGATAACAATGCCGTTTTCTCTTTTACCCTCACCACGCAAGGACAGCTTACCACCGCCAAGCAATTCGGAGACATCATCCTGAGAGCTGACGGAAACGGACTGTTGCGCCTAAAGGATGTGGCAAAGGTGGAGCTCGGGAGCACCAACTACACTGCAGTCTCCAAAATCAACGGCGAAGAGACAGCCCTTATCGGAGTGGCTCAACGTCCCGGGGCCAATGCACTCAAAGTGGCTAAAGGCACCTTAGAACGTCTTGAAGAGCTATCTCAATATTTTCCTGAGGGAATACATTATAACGTAGTGCTCAATGCCACCGACTACGTGAATGCATCAATCGACGATGTGTTGGTGACCTTCCTATTGACCACTTTGATTGTGATGGTGGTGATTCTTGTCTTCCTTCAGAACTGGAGGGCCGTGATTATACCGATGATCACGATCCCCGTGTCGCTGATTGCCACCTTCGCGGTGATGAAGATTCTGGATTTCTCCCTCAACACTTTGACCCTCTTCGGGTTGGTGCTTGCCATTGCGATTGTAGTCGACGACGCTATCGTGGTGGTGGAAGATTGTTCGCGAATCGTCGACAAGGGCCTTATGACCCGACGTCAGGCAGCCGAGAAGGCCATGCGCGAATTGCAAGGCCCGATTGTGGGGGAGGTGCTCGTGCTTCTTTCGGTGTTTATCCCCACTGCTTTCATCAGTGGAATCACGGGTGAACTTTATAAACAGTTTGCCCTGACAATCGCAGTCTCCACAGCCTTCTCGGGTTTCAACGCCTTGACATTGACACCTGCACTCTGCGCCCTCTTCCTGACCCCAAGGAAACCAACCAAGTTTTTCTTCTTTAAATGGTTTAACAAGGGTTTCCATGCCACAGAGGATGGCTACGGATGGATGACTACAAAGATGCTTGCCCATCCCTTCCTGTCGATTCTGATTTATTTCGCAATCTCGGGAGTGGCCTTCTACGGACTTTTGAAATGGCCCACCGGGTATATCCCGGCTGAAGATCAGGGCTATTTCATGACCTCCATAGAGTTGCCGCCGGGAGCTTCGTTGGAACGCACAGAACAAATTGTGGACGATCTTTCGGCCGAGATAAAGAAAATCCCTTACGTGAAAGACGTCATGTCGGTTTCCGGTTATTCGATGATGGGAGCCGGGGCCCTTTCCAACTATGGATCTTACTTTGTGATTCTGGAGCCTTGGAGCAAGAGAGGCCGGAAGGGAAGTGTAGATAAAGTTATCGAGATGGTCGACAGGCTTTCGGAGAAATACATCGAGGCAATAATCTTCTCGATCAATCCGCCGGCCATTCCGGGTCTTGGAGTCTCCTCTGGCTTACAGATGCAGCTGCTCGATATCAATTCGTTGGGGACAGCAGCGATGATGGATGCTATGGAGGAGATTCAGATGGCTGCAGCGAAAGACCGGAGAATAAAATCTATCACTTCGCTGTGGACGGGTCTCGTGCCCCAATATGCCATCAATATCGACCGGAGCCGAGTGGAACTCCAGGGGCTCTCAATCGGCGATGTTTACGATGCCCTGTCGTCGTATATGGGTTCCACCTATGTCAACGATTTCATCGACTTCGGACGAATATATCGGGTGATGATTCAAGGCGACGGACCTTCGCGGGCGACAGTGGAATCGATTCCGAGTCTTTCGGTCAGAAACTCCCAAGGGCAGATGGTGCCATTCTCTACCTTTGCCAAGGTTGAACCAGTGATGGGGGCCCCCTCCGTTTCGAGATACAACATGTATACCACTGCTTCGCTGACAGCGACTCCTGCGAGCGGAGTGAGCAGTTCGGAGGGTATCAAGGCTATGGAGGAAATTGTTCATCAGACTTTAGGGAGAAATTTCTCCTATGCCTGGACGGGTATAGCTTATCAAGAGACTCAAGCCGGCACAACCATCAGTTTTGTATTCATCTTTGCGATAATCATGACAATTCTGGTGCTTGCAGCCCAGTATGAGAGTTGGACAAGCCCCGTGGCCGTGGTCTTGAGTATGCCGATGGCAATCTTGGGAACGATATTAGGATGCATCATTATGAAACAGAGTCTGACGATATATACCCAGATCGGGCTTATTCTTCTCTTGGGAATGTCAGCCAAGAATGCCATATTGATTGTGGAATATGCAATGGACTTCCGCAAGAGCGGGGTTGATATCGTCAAGGCAGCTCATGATGCCGGCGTTATTAGGTTCCGTCCGATTTTGATGACTGCCTGTGCCTTCGTGTTCGGAGTAATGCCCATGATGTTTGCCACGGGAGCCGGAGCCAATAGCCGCATCGACCTTGGTTCGGCTGTGGTGTTCGGTATGGCGATGAATGCAGTGTTCGGCACACTCTTCGTGCCCAACCTCTGGGAAATCATGCAGCGTTTCCAGGAAAAATATCTCGACGGACTCTTCAAAGACCCGTCGCCATCCGGAGCTACCATGGGGGATGACACAGACCCGGATGCACCCCAGACGGGTCCGACGAGCATCTGAACCATCGGGACATGAATATCCTTTGCCTCCTGACTTTATTGATCCATCAGCTTTCGATCACCACGGGAGCAGACTATGTGGCCTCTTCTGTGGAGGATGAGATACGCCCTCCTGTGGCGGCAGGGGAGAGAGTGGCAATCCATAGTTCCGTCCCTTTAAATCTACGCTACTCTTTTTCGTTCACCGACCCGAACATCGGTCACTATCTTCCCGGGGGTTATCAGGGTCTGGGAATCGGGGTGTTGAATTTCGGGTCATTGAATCCCGGAGGCTTTTCAAAATCCATGAGAAATATCGGATATCCGGTGGAGGTTTATCTTTTTCAGGGAGGTCCCATCCTGCATTTCAACAGAAGACTGAGCCTTGAATATGAATGGAATTTCGGAGCTGCCATAGGATGGAAGCCCTATTCGGCAGCTAACCATGCCTTCAACCTGGCAGTGGGAAGTCAGGTGAACGCCTATCTCCATCTTGGCCTAGGATTAAAATGGCAGCTTTTAGATAATTTGGGTCTGATGGCCGGTTTGGGGGTGTCGCATTTTTCCAACGGCAACACATCATTCCCTAATCCGGGAGTGAATTCCTTCGGGTTGCGTCTGGGAATTATATATTCTTTCGGAAGGATGCCATCTCAGGATATTAATGAAATTACAAATGACCACTCAGGGGATGAACCCGACTACTCAGGGGATGAAAGAGAATTGCGAAATAAATTGCAATATGACATTTCAATGTGGGGTTCGACACGGAAGAGGGTCTATCGGGGAGGAGATAATCCGGTGCTTTTGCCGGGTCATTTTGCCTGCGCAGGTCTTTCGTTCGCTCCGATGGTGAGCCTCAATAAATGGTGGAGGGTCGGCGGTTCGCTCGACCTTCAGTATGATCATTCGGCAGGGATGCCTAAGGGAATAAACCTCCCGGTGGATGGATCCGGAGATCTGAATTCTACGAATGAATTGCCGGGTCATCCCTCGTTTTGGCACCAGGTGTCGGCCGGAATTTCAGCCCATGGAGAACTGAGGATGCCCATTTTCGCAGTAAATATAGGAGTAGGCTATAATTTCGTGGCTCCCTGGGAAAACCGGGGAAGCTATCAAAACATTGCGTTGAAGACATATTTTTGTAGCCGGATGTTTTTAAATATTGGCTATCAGCTGCGCAATTTCCATCAGCAATCTTCCCTGATGCTTGGCCTGGGCGTTACCCTTTAACAATTCAGGATTCATTTTTCATAATCACAAAAAAATACGGGAAAGCGATATAATATCGTTTTCCCGTGGTTTTAATTCAGTTTAAATCCGGCCTAAGCCGAAGAAAACTTCTCAGATACCTGCAAGATTGTATTTAGAGAATTCAAGGTCGGTGCGTGCCTTTTGAGCCATAGCGGGATCGAGGGCCACAGCCTTCTTGAGGTTGGAGACAACTCCGCTTTCATTGTTTGTGCGAGCAGCCACGACAGCTTCAAGATAATAGGTAGTAGCGTCGGGATTAGGCACTGCAGAAAGGATGGACTGTGCAGCAGAATAATCCTTTGAAAGGATCTTTGCAAGAGCCGCGTTGTTGGTCTTAGCGCTTCCGAAAGCAGTGTTGGCCTTGCTGACTTCACCCTGAGTGAGGTAGTAAGTTCCGAGAGCATCGTTTGCCTCGGGCACACCTGCCGCGCTGCCAATATATTCATTAGCCTTATTGTAGTTGCCGTCGATGAGTTCGATTAGCCCCATGTTCATATCCACTTCCTTTGAGGAGGGATCGAGTCTTTTGGCTTTTTCGAAATCAGATTTTGCTGCAGAATAGTTTCCGGCGATATATTCGGTCATTCCGAGGTTGTTGTAGGCACGATAGCTGGTGGGGAAGAGTTCGGTGGCCTTCTTATAGATAGCCATCTTCTGAGCGTTGTCGTTGGTCAAAGTTGCTGCATAGAGGAGCTCGTCTTCAGTGAGAGCCTTGGGGTCGTTGGCAGCAAGCTGACAGATTTCCTCGTCGCTCTTTCCGATAATGTTGATAGAGGCCTGAATCTTGGAATATCTAAGCTTGGGAAGAATTTCCTTAGCGAGCTCATCGAATACGCTCGACATGTTTTTGATTTCCTGCTCACGCTGATTTGGGTCTTTATACATCTGAAGCACAGCGAGGATAAGGTCTTTATCCTGGATGTTGCTCTTTTCTACAAGCTGCTTGAAGCCTTCCCAATCTTCGGGAGTGAAGGAAGAGGTGATCTCACCGAAATTGGTGATTTTGTCTTTCTTGAGCTGGTTTTCCATAAATGCGGTTGTGACTTCCTCGCGACGTTCTGCAAGAGCAGTGTTGAAAGCCAGAGTTCCATCAGGAGAAGCTGTGGAAGCGATGTCAATACCGACGATTTCCTGGTTGGGTGCCTCGTTGGCCTCTTTGAGACGTTTGTTGAGGTCTACATAGTCAGGGGCATCAATCTGGTTTTTGCGGATTATGGCCTGGTTGATAAGGAACATAATCTCAGCGTTATATTTCTCATTGATGATGCGCTGGAACTTGTCGGCGGTGATGGCGGGATGGATGGTCTCGGCGGAAGCGAGAGTGGAGGTTGCGATGATTCCGTAGCCTACTTTCACACGGGGAAGGCCGTAGAGCTTACCGTTCTGGTCTACCTCGAAATCAAGGCAGAGATCAGATTCGGCCATCTCGGGGTTGTATTTGGTGTTGAATGGCACCTGAACAGTGCCACCTGCAGCATAGCTGACCACTTGGCCGTTGGCTCTTACATTTTCACCCTGAATAATAACAGGGGCGCCTTTGGTTTCACCGTCGGCATAAGTGAGCACGGGAGTAACGGTCACTTTGGCATTTTTCTGCATGAACTTTGCGGGGATTGTGCCGGTCACGACAGCAGGCACAGTCTCGCCGACAGTCTCGAGCGGAGTCGGGTCGGTCGAGAAATAGGAGCTCTGAAACTCGCCCACTTTCTTATTACATCCTGTCAAGGCTATGACAGAAATCCCTAAAGAAAGAAATAAAATGTTTTTCTTCATTGTTGGTTGGGGTTATTGTGAATTATTTTAGTTTTTTCTTAGATAGTGGAATAAGCAATATTATTGATGGTCAGGAAAGTTCCTTATCCTTACTAATGTAAACAAGCTTATTGATTATAAAGTTTTTGCGTTTTATTAATTTAGACAGAAATTTTATTTAGGCTATCAATTTTCTGCTATGAAGCGGGGGTCATTGCAATTTCCGTGAGTTCTGTTGCTATTTGTCGGGCTCTCTCTGCATTCTCCTTTATGAATTGAAAAAGCTCCACCACGGCTTTAAGGTCGGGGTCTTGAGAAAGATCGTCGTCGGGATTCCAATTTGCGATTTTGTCGGCAAGTTTCTCTTTGACAGAGGAGGGATTAGACGTGCCGTCGGAGAGGATAATATGATCGGGATTCCGAAACATCAGATCAGTGTTGGAAAACATTTGAAAATTAGCCACGAAAGAGAAGCAGTCTTCAAGCAGTTGGGGCCATAGGGTGAGGTCGATTCTCTGTTGCAAAGAATCGAGGGCGAGGCTTGTTTGAGCCGCACTGTGCATTAGCCGTTCAACTGCCGGAAGGTTTGTTCTGTCGAAAGGGAGACCGGAGGGTTGGAACATGCCGGAAAGGTCACGGAAAGTGAAATCGGGATTATATCTAAGATCGTCGGGTTCGGAGGCTGCGGCTGCCGGCCCCTCCGCGGAGATTGCCTTTTCCCTTTTTTCTACGGGAGTCGTGACAGCATAACAGTAGGCAAGGAAAACATTGAGAGAATTGAGCACCATTGGCAGGGATTTCTGAAGCTTGTCAGACTCGGCCGCATGGTGGAGCGCCCTCTGTTTTTCAATTTCCGACTCCACGTCGATTTCCGATTTCATCGCTCCCACGGCATTGAGAAAAAAACCGAGGAAAATTAGGCCGCACATCACTTCTACTGCAGTTACGGCCTGCGCCCCCGGGTGGGCCGGAGTGTAGTCGCCAAATCCGAGAGTGGTTATTGTGACAATACTATAGTAGAGCCAGGAACCATAGTCAGTGCCCCCTCCGTCGGGAATTCGGAACTGTCCGTCGGGCAACCCCCAATATATTAAGGCAAAAATAGGAGTTATGCACACATATATCCCAATCCACACCACGGGTCGTATGTTGGAAACCACATGGAAGAAATGGGCTAAACGTTGCGAGAGGGTGTATCTCATTACTTCTTCTTACGGTCGGAAATTTTTTCCATGATTTCCACGGCAGTGCCGGTGTGGCGAGGTTTGGGATTGAATCCTATAGTGACCGTGTCGTTAAAGTGAATGAATTTCACGAAGTAGGTGGAATCGGGAGTGAGGCAGACGGGATTGTTTTTCTTGTCGACGCTGCAGTAAATTCCGCTGTCGTTTTTCTCAAAAGGCTTTTCGAGCACTATAGTGTAGTCGATTTTTGTGCGGTTGCCATTTTCAAAGACGTTGAATGCAGAGAGGTCGGGACTAAGGGCGAAATATATTCTGCCGTCGAATTTGCCTTTACGGGCGTTTTTCCCCACTATGTCATACCAGTCGGCATCATAAAGACCGCTCTGGAGGGGTTGGGTTTCAGCGAAAGAGGCTTCATCAACTTTTTCGTTGGCTTCCGAATCGTTTTTCGCGCTGTTGCCACAGGAAGAAAGGCTCCACAAGCCAAAAGCCATGAACGCTGCCAACACCATAAATCCGAAGGAGAGTCTTTTCGAGTTTTTCATATTCATAAATGATTTATTGCTACTAGATTATGATTCTGATGAAATTTAGTTATCCGGGAAGGTTTTGAATGAGTGGAAAGATGAAGGAAATTTAATTATGATAACAGGGGAGAGAATTATTGAGGATATCGAAGGTTTTCGGTTTTTGGATCTTCCAATATCTCCTCGAGGAATCTCTTTGCTTCCCTCTTTGCTGCGGGGAGGTCGTTGAAGGAATAATTTCCACAATCTTTGGGAGTTGCCCCGGGTATTTCCCCTTCGAAATCGGCTATGAAGCGGAATGTTTCACGCATAAGGGGGAGGATGTCTTCGGGAATGAGATCACCTTGAAGAATCAGATAGTTGCCGGTCTGGCATCCCATGGGGCCCCAATAAACCACCCGGTCTTTCCATTGGGGGTGGTTGCGCAGAAATGTGGCCGCGAGATGTTCGATTGAATGAAGAGCCCGGGGAGAGAGCGGATCCATTCGGTTGGGCTCCGACATACGGATGTCGAATGTAGTCAACACGTCGCCTCCGGGGGTCTTGTCTTGTCGAGAAACGTAGACACCGCGCAGAAGGCGTTGATGGTCGATCGTGAAACTGGCTATTTTCTCCATTCGGGATTACACGAAAGCTTTTTATCGCTGTCAGGGATTATAGATCATCTCCACTTTTCCAACGGGGATACTTGCACTCAGGAATATCGGGAGGCGATCGCTCTGGCGTATCCGCATCTGCACGGGATAACCCGACATCTTTCCATGGTAGTTGTATTCAAACATAACATTATAAGTGGGATAGGTGGTGTTTTCGATTTCGTAGGAACCCTTACCCTGATATGTGATTTTAACTTCCTGGGCATAGACGCCTTCGATAGGGAGAGTAATCTCCTGGTTTGGCTCCATAGCCTCGAAGTCAATTTCGTTGGCGTAGTAATACATCCCGATCATATCGGAAGTGATGGCGATGGCCTCCATGGAGTTATTGCTGGCATCATATTGCCCCTCTCCGGCAATGTTCTTATAATTGGCGGGATTTGCAGCGTCGTAGTCGTTGCTTCGGAAATATTTGGCTTTGGGGCGTCGATACCAACCAGATTGGTACGTAATTTTTTCAAGGCTGTATTTTTGGCCGGGCAACATTTGGGTGTGAAGCGTGTCGGAGACCACGATTACATGGCCCTCCCAAGGGATGCTGACCCCGTCGAGGGTGCCTGAAAAATTGGTGCCGTCACATTGGTATTTGACAGTGCCATGGGCAATGTTCACGTCGATGATTCCCCAATGGTAGTTGACATTATAGGGTACTTCTGTAAAGGGGATGGTCAAGGCCGCTTTCAGAGCAAATGCCGCCAATAGACCCATTGCTATCAACAATATTTTTTTCATTTCCCGGTTTTCTTTGTTCGCTATTTTTGCTTTACGCTACAAAATTATAAAATCTACATGAAAAAACGTTTTAATCTATGGATTTTTTTACTAACTCAATCATTAATAATTAGAAAATTCTTCCTAAATTTGGAGACTTTAACAGACCTTATCTAAAACCATCACAAAAGACACGAAAAAAGAAAACCAAGTATGGGAAGAACATTGAAAATAAGAGACCTCACACTTCGCGACGGACAGCAGTCGCTGTTTGCAACGCGAATGAAACAATCGAACATCGACAAACTGTTGCCTCTCTATAAGGATGCCCATTTCTATATTATGGAAGTTTGGGGGGGAGCGGTGCCCGATTCAGTGATGCGCTATCTTGGCGAGAGCCCCTGGGATAGACTCCGGGAGTGTTCGAAGGCCATGAAGGGAATCTCCTTGCTAAGCGCCCTGTCGAGGGGAAGAAACCTTTTCGGCTATGTGCCTTATCCCGACAGCGTCTTGGAGGGATTCTACCGTGAAGCCATCAAAAACGGCCTCAATATCATGAGAATTTTCGATGCTCTCAACGACATCGATAATATCAAGAGCTCAATCAAGATGATCAACGACCTTGGGGGAATCGCCGACACAGCCGTCTGCTATACGATCGACCCGAAGGGGACACCTGACGATGAGAAGATATTCACCGACGAATATTTCGTAGACCTTGCCTTGGAGATGGAGAAACTCGGGGCAAAAATGATTACAGTCAAGGATATGGCGGGATTGGTGAATCCTTCAAGGATTTACACGCTTATGCCCAAACTAAAAGCAGCCTTGAAGGTGCCGGTGGATTTCCACACCCACTGCACTCCGGGTTATGGTCTTGCCTCTGTTTTGACTGCTATTATCCAGGGTGTAGACATTGTCGACACAAATATTTGGTGGTTTGGCGGGGGCTCCGCAGCACCGGCAATCGAGCTTGTGGACATTTTCTGTCAAAAACTGGGCATCGAACTCGAGGTTGACATGGCTGCAGTGGCCAAGATCCGCGAGGCCCTTAAGGAGGCGCGTCTTGCCTTAGGCGAATTCGACCTCAATAAAGACAAATGGCAGAGAGACTTCGAGGAGGCCTATGCAGCTATGCCGAAGGAGATCGACATGGAATTCGACAGGGCAATCGAGTGTGCGAAAGACAACCGCGAAGAAGAGCTACTCGACGCCTGCCATAAGATCGATGCATATTTCGGTTTCCCCAAACCGAATGAAATCGTAAAGAATGCTGAAGTGCCGGGAGGAATGTATTCCAATATGGTAGCCAATTTGCGGGCTCTCAATGCCGAAGATGTGATAGAAGAGGCTATGGCGCTGATCCCGAAGGTGAGAAGGGATGCCGGCCTTGTGCCCCTTGTGACTCCCACAAGCCAGATTGTAGGTTCTCAGGCAGTCTCCTTAGCTATGGACCGTCGCAACGGTAAACCCGACTACACCACCAAGAGCAACCAATTTATCTCTCTGGTGAAGGGAGAATATGGCAAGACCCCTGTGGAAATCGATGCCGAGTTTCGCAAACAGATCACAGGCGACGCAGCCGAGAAGCCCTTCGATGTGGCAGAATATAAAATTCCGGAAAATCCGGTGCTTGAACAATACGGTGGAGTGAAACTGGCTCAAAATGAAGAAGAATATCTCCTTTTGGAGCTTCTTCCGACGGTGGCAAAGACCTATCTGACCAACCTTCGAAAGGCCGAATATGAGGCTTCTGGCCACAAACAGGAGACAACCTCCAAAGCTTCGGCTCAGCCGGAGGCCGCAGATTCAGCAAAAGGAGAAGATTTCCTTGCTCCAATGGGAGGAACGATTCTTGAGTTTAAGGTGAAACCGGGACAGGCAGTCAAGGCGGGGGATACGCTTCTTGTCTATGAGGCCATGAAGATGGAAAACAATCTGGTGGCAGAACGCGATGGCGTTATCGAGGCTTTGCTTCTCAATGACGGCGACGTTATGGCAACCGACCAACCCATCCTGCGTTGGACTGCCGGCGGGAATGCCACAGCCACTGAATCCAAGCCAGCTCCTCAGGCTCCGGCTCATAAGCCGATGAAGATTGCCCCGATTAAGGTGGAACCCGTGGCCGGCTATGACGAGTCGAAGGCTCTGCATCCGGTGGAAGGGGGAACAGGCAGAGCTCCGATAAGCCTCAAGAACTATCAGGGCGGAATCTCTCTTCCGGCAGGCACTGACCTCGACATCAGTATCGCTCCCGACGGAACTATCCATATCCATATCTCCAGGAATAAATAAAATTCCGGAGAGGAAAAAAGGTAAAGGAGGCTTCTCATGTGAGAGCCTCCTTTGTATCGTATGAGGAATCCTGATGTTTCCTCACCTATTTTTTCAAGGAAAACCGAATTTCCTAATCCAATAGGTCGGGGCGCAGGCGTTGCGTGCGCTCAAGGGATTGCTCATGTCGCCATTCCGCTATGCGGGCTTCATGGCCCGAAAGGAGAATGTCGGGCACTTTCCATCCCTTATAGTCGGCAGGTCGAGTATAGATCGGGGGCGCCAGAAGGTTGTCTTGGAATGAGTCGGATAGGGCCGACTGCTCGTCGCCGATAGCACCGGGCAGCAGCCTTACAATAGCATCGGCCATGACCATAGCCGGCAATTCTCCGCCGGTCAAGACATAATCCCCGATAGAGATTTCGCGGGTCACCAGGTGCTCACGAATCCTATAATCCACACCCTTGTAGTGGCCGCATAGGATTATGATGTTTTCCATCATCGACATGCAGTTGGCTATCCTCTGATTGAAAGTCTCGCCATCGGGAGATGTGAAAATGATCTCGTCATAATCTCGTTGAGCCTTGAGGGAGGAGATGCAGCGGTCAACCGGTTCGATCTTCATCACCATTCCGGCCTCGCCGCCGAAAGGATAGTCGTCTACTTTTCGATAGGCATCGTCGGTGAAGTCGCGAAGGTTATGGACAACAAGTTGCGCCAGCCCATTATTTTGAGCCCGTTTCAGGATGGAACATCCTAAAACGGACTCAAACATTTCGGGCAAGACGGTAATAAAGTCTATGCGCACGTTATAAATTGATAGATTGTCTTATTAGTCGATGAGCTCGTCGGCTTTGTAACCGCCCATAACACGGATAGCGTTCTTGAGCATGACGTATTGTTGGAAGAGGTTGTTGACAGGCACCTCGTCTTTAGTGTAGTCGTGCATCGGGCTCTTGAGGAAGAAGCTGAGGAACCTTTGGATTCCATATCTTCCGGCTCTTTGAGCGACGTCGCTGAGGAGCACGAGGTCGAGACAAAGGGGAGCGGCAAGGATTGAGTCGCGGCAGAGGAAGTTGATCTTGATCTGCATCGGGTAGCCCATCCATCCGAAGATGTCGATATTGTCCCATCCCTCTTTGTTGTCGTTGCGCGGGGGATAATAGTTGATACGCACTTTATGGAAATAGTCGCTATAGAGGTCGGGCTGGTTTTCCGGCACGAGGATGCTCTCAAGGGTTGACAGCTTGCTGACCTCTTTTGTGCGGAAGTTGGCAGGCTCGTCGAGCACGAGACCGTCGCGGTTGCCAAGTATATTGGTGGAGAACCATCCGGCAAGACCGAGGCAACGAACGCCGATTATAGGAGCGAAACCGGATTTCACGAGGGTCTGACCTGTCTTGAAGTCTTTACCGGCGATGGGCACTCTCATCTTCTCAGCGAATTCCCACATTGCAGGAATATCGACAGTGGTGTTGGGTGCACCCATTATGAATGGGCAACCCTCGGCGATGGCTGCATAAGCATAACACATCGAAGGAGCGATATGCTCTTTGTCGTCGGCCTTCATAGCCTTTTCAAGCGCGTCGAGACTCATGTGGACAGTCTCGTCAACCGGCACATACACCTCTGTTGAGGCAGCCCAAAGCACAACAATTCGGTCAACACCCTTTTCTTTCTTGAAGTTACGGATGTCTTCACGGATCTGCTCGGTCATGTCCCAGCGGTCTTTCACCTTCTTGACATTGTCGCCATCGAGACGTTTTGCATAGTTTTTGTCGAAAGCTGCCTTCATAGGCTTGATGGCCTCAAGCTCCTCCTTTACGGGAAGGATGTCTTTAGCCTTAAGCACCTCGGCATTGACAGCGGATTCGAAAGCGTTTGCAGGATAAACGTCCCAAGCGCCAAACACGATGTCGTCGAGAGTTGCAAGAGGGATGATATCTTTATATTTGAGATATTTCTTTTGGTCGCCTTCGCCTACTCTGATTTTATCATATTGAGTCATAGAGCCAACGGGTTTAGCGAGACCCTTGCGGGCCATAAGAACGCCGGTCATGAAAGTGGATGTAACAGCGCCGAGTCCCACAACGAGAACGCCGAGTTTACCCTTGGCCGGTTGAGCCTTTTGATTTTCCATAGCTTTTATGCTTGTGTAAGTTTAGTTAGTCGATTTCAATTTTCGGCTTTTGGCCTAATTTGCGAGGCAAAATTAATAGCAAAATCAGAAACTACAAACAAAATAGGGGTAAAATCCACCCTTCAATTTATTAAAAATAACTAAAGGACTCTCTTTATAGTTAAAATTATCTAAATAAATTGTAAAATTAAATAAAAATATTAAAATAGATTAATAGGGCATTTGCGAGTTAAGGCCTTAGTTTAAGTCGAGTTCCCGGTCTGTCTTTAGCTTTCTTATTGAGTTTCTTGAGATAGGAGAGTTTCATCCCATAGCGTTGGGATATGCTCCTCATGTCTTCATCCTCACCGATGGTGGCCATGGAGACTCCATCCGGCGCCTCCTCTTTTTTCGGTTCAAGATAAATTTCCTCCCATTCCTTAATAGTGGTAGACTTTTCGGCATCGTTATATTCGCGCAATTTCTTCTCTTTTATATGGAGTTCCTTGGCAATTGAGGCATAGGTGTCGCCCGGAAGGGCCACGACATAATGCAGACCGCGGCTTTTGCGAATAGGATGAGTGGAAGATAGAGTCTCACGGATAAAGGCGGCAATTTCATCGTTGAATTCTCCGCCGAGGTCGTAACCGTAGAGGCCATACCGTTCGATAATGGCCACGAGGCGAGCCGCATAATTGGGATCGGTGGCATAACCGCATCTGCTCAGCCCCTCGGCCCATCCCTGATAGTCGGTGGGCTCCAGTTGAAACAGGGATTTGTATCTGTCGCGCAAAAGAAAGCGGGAATGATCGCGATAACTTTCGCTCGCATCTCCATAGACTCGGAAACACTCATTTGGAGCGTCGTCGTTTCTAAGCATGGTCTCCCCTTTCCATTCCTTATGACACTTGATTCCGAAATGGTTGTTGCCCTTGGTGGCGAGGGTGCTGCGTCCGGCTCCGCTTTCCAGAAGCCCCTGGGCTAGAGTGATGGAGGCGGGAATTCCATATTGCTCCATCTGCTCGCGTGCCATTCCATTGTAGATGGCTATATATTCTTCATAGGCATCCCCTCTGGCTCCGATCATGCAGCCTGAAATAAATATAAAAAGGATAAGAAATCTTTTCATCTAAGGGAAATATAGAGCAAAATTACACAATGTCAACAACAAATGGACAAAAAAATTAATGCACATTTTCATTTTTAAGTGCATTTTTTATAAAACGAACGTTTTTCTGTTTTATATTCGCTAAAAATAAATTGAGGGAATTATGTCAAAGCCAAAATTAGTGATATCATCAGGAGCCGGCATCAGTGCCGAGAGTGGAATTTCCACCTTTCGCGACGCGGGAGGTCTTTGGGAAAACTATCCTGTCATGGAGGTTTGCTCGGCCGATGGATTTGCAAGAAATCCGAGGCTTGTGCATGACTTCTATAATGCCAGGCGCAAAGACTTGGTAGGCAAGGAGCCTAACGCGGCTCATAAGATTTTGGCTCAACTTGAGGAATATTTCGATGTCTACGTAATAACCCAGAATGTAGACGACCTCCATGAGAGGGCCGGGTCCTCGAAGATCCTACATCTCCATGGGGAATTGATGAAAATGCGTTCGATCGCCCATCCCGACTATGTTGAGAGTCTTGACATGGAACATTTGGAAACGAGTCCGGAGACTCTGGGCAAGAACGGAGACTTGATGCGTCCTCACATTGTCTTTTTTCAGGAGACAGTGCCCAATATGGAGCTGGCGCAGGAATGGGTTAATGAGGCAGACATTTTTGTGGTGATCGGCACCTCGCTCAATGTCTATCCGGCAGCCGGCTTGTTGCACAGCGTGCGACCCGGGGTGCCCATTTTCTATATCGATCCCAATCCTGCCAACATAGCAATCGACTCTCCGAAGGTGACAGTCATCAAGGCCAAAGCCACCGAAGGGCTCAAGATCCTTCAAGAAATTTTAATGAAAGCAATAGAAAACACACAACAACCTTAAGAGCCCTTCCCTGATTATTATCGAGGATTATTATCGAGGTAGGGGAAGCCGGCTTTAAATCTAACACATTGAAAAACATAAAATAGTTATGGCAAAAGTAAGAGGAGCAATCACGGTGAATATCGACCGTTGCAAGGGATGCAACCTATGCGTGGTGGCCTGTCCTACAGACACTTTGTCGCTTCAGCCCAATGAGGTGAACGACCGGGGCTATCATTTCGCCTACATGAGTCAGCCGGATAACTGCACCGGTTGCGCATCTTGTGCGTGGGTCTGTCCGGATGCTTGCATAGAGGTTTACCGGGTGAAGGTGGAAGAGGAAAAACCTGAAGCCCGAAATGCCATGGTATGAGGCATGCCATTCCGGCGATAAAAAACAGACCTTCTCATAAGAGATAAACCATGAAAAACAGATTGAATTACATTGAAATATGAAAGAAGAAGTGACCCTGATGAAGGGTAATGAAGCGGTGGCGATCGCCGCGATAAGATATGGGTGTGACGGCTATTTCGGATATCCGATCACTCCCCAGAGCGAAGTGCTTGAGACATTGGAGGCCGAGATGCCCTGGGAAACCACCGGCATGGTTGTTTTGCAAGCCGAATCGGAGGTTGCGGCAATCAATATGGTCTACGGAGGAGCCGCTACGGGGAAGGCAGTGATGACCTCCTCATCGTCTCCCGGCATAAGTCTTAAGCAGGAGGGTATCTCCTACATAGCGGCCGCTATGCTTCCGGCCTTGATCCTAAACGTGATGAGAGGGGGTCCGGGATTAGGAACTATCCAACCCTCTCAGGCCGACTATTTCCAGGCCACAAAAGGAGGTGGACATGGCGACTACCACTTAATTGTGCTTGCACCGGCCTCGGTGCAGGAAATGGTGGATTTTGTAGGCCTTGGGTTCGACCTTTCCTTCAAATACCTGACCCCTGCCATGATTCTTGCCGACGGTATAGTAGGCCAAATGATGGAAAAGGTGGTGCTTCCTCCCCAGCGTCCGCGGCGCACTGACGAGGAGGTGAAGGCACAGTGTCCCTGGGCTGCAACGGGGCGAACCGGCATGCGAGAGCGCAATGTGGTGACCTCATTGGAAATGGATCCGGCAAGAATGGAAGTAAATAATCATAAACTTCAGGCTGTCTATAAAGAGATTGAAAAGAACGAGTGTCGCTGGGAAGAGAAAAATGTAGAGGATGCCGATTATCTGATTGTTGCATTCGGTTCCGTGGCTCGTATATGTGAAAAAGCCGCTGAGATTGCCGCCGAAAAGGGAATAAAGGTAGGGCTTTTGCGGCCCATCACCCTCTGGCCCTTCCCGAAAGATGCAGTGGAGAAGGCGGCTCAGGGTAAAAAGGGTATACTTGTGGTGGAACTCAATGCCGGCCAAATGATAGAAGATGTCAGGCTCGCTACTCACGACCGTCTGCCCGTGGAGCATTTCGGACGTCTCGGCGGAATCATCCCCTCTCCCTCTGAGATTGTGGATGCTCTCGAAGAAAAATTCAAAGCCTGAAGAAAGTTTATCCGACCGGAAAGAATAAGATACTGATACCAACGAAAAACGCCAAAAAACGAATTGCGATGAAAATCGAAGAAATAATAAAAGAGGAAAATAAAGTCTATTCAGCGCCTCGACTTCTTGACGAGACCGACATGCACTATTGTCCGGGCTGCAGCCATGGGGTTGTGCATAAGCTCGTGGCTGAGGTGCTCGACGAGATGGGACTGACGGAGATCACCGTAGGAGTATCCCCGGTGGGTTGTGCTGTCTTTGCCTATAATTATATCAATGTCGACTGGGTTGAGGCAGCCCATGGGAGAGCTCCTGCAGTAGCCACGGCTGTCAAAAGACTCTGGCCCAATAATGTGGTCTTCACGTATCAGGGCGACGGAGATATGGCAGCTATCGGCACAGCCGAAAGTATCCATGCGGCTAACCGCGGGGAAAATATAGTCATGATTTTCGTGAACAACGCCATCTATGGTATGACAGGTGGCCAGATGGCTCCCACCACCCTCTTGGGGCAAAAGACCTCGACGACTCCCTACGGCCGTAGGGTAGACCTCAACGGGCATCCCCTTGAAATCACGGAGCTGATGAAACTTCTTGACGGCACCTGCTACGTCACGCGTCAAGCCGTGCATACCCCGGCAGCTGTCAGGAAAACCAAGGCTGCCTTGAAGAAGGCTTTCCAGAACTCTATTGATAAGAAGGGGACATCCGTGGTGGAAGTGGTCTCCACGTGCAATTCCGGATGGAAACTTTCGCCGGAAAAAGCCAATCAATGGATGGTTGACAATATGTTTCCCAAATATCCTTTGGGCGATCTCAAAAACCTCTAAAAATTAACGTCGAAAAAAAATGAAAGAAGAAATAATCATAGCCGGTTTCGGCGGACAAGGGGTACTGTCGATGGGGAAAATATTGGCCTATTCGGGGCTGATGGATGACAAGGAGGTGACCTGGTTTCCGGCTTACGGTCCGGAACAGAGAGGAGGCACAGCCAATGTCACTGTGATTCTCTCCGACGAGAAAATATCATCGCCGATTGTGGATGCCTATGATGTGGTGATAGCGCTCAACCAGCAGAGTCTTGATAAATTTGCACCGAAAGTGAAGAAGGGAGGAATTTTGATCTACGACACCAATGGAATCCACAAGGTGCCGGAGGTGGAAGATGCCTCTATTTATCCTATCGACGCAATGACAGCCACATTGGAAATCGGCAATCCGAAGGCCTATAATATGGTTGTGCTCGGCGCCCTTTTGGAAGCCATGCCCTATAAACTGCCCAAGGAAAATGTGGTTAAAGGTCTTAAAAAATCTCTCCCGGAACGTTACCACCATCTGATACCGCTTAACGAGCAAGCTATCGAAAAGGGTGGGGAGCTCCTCAAGAAATAGAAGAAGAGAGGCGCCGACAATTGGCCCTCCATGAAATTTTAAAGGCTTCGGACGATGATTTTATAAATCAAAGAGTCCGGAGCCTTGTTTTTGTATCTGTAACTTCAAGTTCCACGGTCGCTCCCACTGTTAAGGGATAATTGAGATCTGTGTGGCCCGTCGGGAACCCGAAAGCAACAGGAAATATTGGTAACGGGAAATTTCTCTCGAAAAACTGATGGATCATGTCTTCCATGGTATCGAAATTTGCGTCGGGACGATAATCTGTGAATTGCCCGAACACAATGCCTTTCACCATTAAAAGCGCGCCGGTCAGATAAAGATGCCAAAGCATCCGGTTAACCTTATAGATAGGTTCGTTGATATCTTCGAGGAAAAGGATAATGTCTTGTCGTTGCGGCCTTGAGAGAACATCACATGGAGACCCTATAAGGTCGTTAAGCACTGCCATGTTTCCCCCGACCAAAATTCCGCGGGCTTTCCCTTCGCGGTTGTAGTTGTGAGGGGAAACGGTGTAATCGAATTTGCCGCCGTTTTCGAGTATATTGAAGAGAGCTTGCGTGCAAGGGTCGTCGGCCGGCCGGGTTGCCAAATGTTTAGCCATGGGGCCATGTATGGATGCCACATCGCTGCAATACCATGTTGCGAGCAGGGCCGAGACATCTGAAAAACCGATAATCCATTTCGGATTAGATGCCACTGTGCCATAAGACAAGTTAGCTACCAACTGGCAGCAACCGTAACCACCTCGAGTGCAAAGGATTGCTTTGATGTCTGAATCCTGTATGGCATCAATGAGGTCGATAAATCTGTCACCTTTGGAGGCTGCGAAGTTTCCATCGGCCGGACCCAAAGCAAAAGTCATCAACCGGGTGTTGTAACCCCTTTCCATAAGCCTCTCCATTGCTCCCAACACATATTCCTCCTTCACAATGGAAGCAGGCGAGAGCAATGCTATGGTGTCGCCCGGCATTAACGGGTCAGGAAAATAAATCATGCCACTGTCACTTTTATTCCGGTTTCTTCCTCTATCCTTTTCCCGATTTTTTCAAGCTCCTCTTTCTCCACCTTCACAAGTTTTTCCTCCGGAGTGGAACGGTCGAGGCTATAGATCATTATTTCTCTAGGCTTGATCTCTTTGTAGGCATTTATGAGGGCGCGGATTTCCTCTTCCGAGGTGTTGTCGATACTGTGTCCGTCATGTTCCCCTCTCAGAATCATTGTCTGGATGATGCCGGTGTCACGGAATTGCTTAAGGCTCTCCACGACCTTGTCTACTGTGAAAGAGGGGGAAGTGGGTTGGTCTATAAGCCGCATCGTCTCGTTGACGGCGGAGTCGAGTTTCAGGATATTGTTGTCTATACGCTTAAGGGCTTGGGCCACTTCCGGAGTGAAAATGCGAGTGGAATTGGTCAGCACTGACACTTTCGCCTTCGGGAAAAATTCATTGCGAAGCGTCATGACATCATCGATGATTCCTGGGAAGTCAGGATGAAGCGTAGGCTCGCCGTTGCCCGAAAAAGTTATGACATCGAGGTTTTCACCTTTCTCCCGCATCTCTTTCAATTTCTCTTTCAGAAGGGATTTCACTTTCTCGCGGGAAGGGAGACCTGATTTGCCTGCTCCTTGGGAGTTATAGCCTGCCTCGCAATAGAGGCAATCAAAAGAGCAGACTTTCCCGTCGTTGGGACTCAAATTGATGCCCAAAGAAGTGCCGAGTCGACGGCTGTGAATAGGTCCGAATATTGTGCTGTTAAAAAGAACTCTTTGGTCTTTTCCCATATCTTACATTCATTATTAGATGCAAAGTTATATATTTTATCCAACCATCCAAAAACCGGAGTTGCCATGGTCTTCCATGGTTCTCGGCCTCGTTTTCAATTTTACAAAAGCTCTGGTTCCCCATTTCGGGAAAGGGAAAATAAAAATGATATTGAATTTGGGCAATGGAGAATTAATTCTGTTTCACTACTATCAGTTCCGACGGACCAAATAAAGATGCAAAAAAGGAATAAGAGCTATTGTAAGAGCCATATATTTTTTTGCATCTCGACATTATAAACAATTCCGCGGCTCCGTCGATCATTCCCTCAGTGTTGTCTCTGCTCGCTTTTATAGGATTAAAGATTATATTTTTCCCATATTTCGCTTTAAACAAATTTTTAATTTCCTGGTCGTCTGTGGCTAAAAAAATTGTAATATCCGGATTATTACTTATTTCTTTTTCCATAAATTTTTCAAACATAGAGGTGGGACTGTTTTCTATAGCCCATGTATGGTCGGTGCGTCTTATCTGGATTGCTATGTCGGGGACTGCGTTTTTTAAAATCTCCTTAATTCTTTTTTCCACTTTTAAGGAAGGCTGGAATAGCTTGTTGACTATTTCCTGATCAAACCTATCATAAAAGGGATAACACGTCATGACATTGATATGCTTTATTTCCTTTTGGGCAACTTCAAGAAAATAATCCTCTGTCATAAAGGCATTTTTTTCATTTATAAAGTAGATCCAATGTCTCCCGCTAAATAAATGTAGGATTTGGGGTAGAAATAGATTCTTTTTCCGCGGGCTTTCATAATAAAACTGAAAAAGAATAGGATTGATCTCTACAATGTCAACCAGGCCATCTGCTTTAAAAAGATCTGAAAAGGATGCGTTTAATTCACCATTCCTTTGCCATATTATTTTAAGGTTTCGATTAGTGGCTTTGCAAAGGGCATAAGCCGAAGCAATGGCTCTCATTCTATTGGCCAGACCCCCTGTGGGAACCACTGTAAGACGTCTTTCTTTCATTTTTTCACTAAGAAACATGGATTCCAACAAAATTAAGAAAAAAAGATTTCATAACAAAAATCAAATAATAGTCCTTTTTCGCTGATCTTATTCACGTCAGCGTCGTTCAAAATGGGTATTTGTGAAAATCGGAAAAATCTTTTATATTTGCCTTCAAATGGTCTCTAATAGAGATGGCTTTTTTGGAAACGAAATATTAACTAAAAACCCTATATTATGAAAAAATTAATCCGTCTCCTCTTTATGTCGCTAATAGTGATTGTGGCCGCCTCATGCAGTCATGGAGCAAAAGCTATAGACAAGGCCTATGAGCAGGCCTGCGAAGGACAATCATCCGAGAAGGTTGCGATGACCCTTTGCAACGGAGATATCCAGTGTGCCACACTCACCTCGGATGAGGCAGCCAAGCTTGGCGCGGTGTTAGGTTATGTCACCTTCACCGGACTCTACACAGCAGATTTCCAAGCACAGGTGGATATGTATGAGTTCGGAAAACTGATGAAAGACTATAAGCAACTCGAGCTCCGTCAGGATGGCACCGACAAACAATTGATTGAAAAATACACTCAACAGATTTTTGCCACCCAGCCTAATCTCCCTGAAGAAAAATAAAGAAAAGACATATTCCATCTTTTCAGGAACCAAAAGTATTAAGAGCCCGCTTCCTAATTTTTAGCTAAAAAAGGGAATGGGCTCTTTAAATGAAACTTATTGTGGATTGGTCAGTGATGGCGAACGCCGCTCCGGGAGGCGAGGCCGGAGCGTGTCAGGAGATGGGCAAGTCTGGGGGTGAAGGATATAAAAATTAGGAAAACGATCACGATTAAATAGATGGCAACGCAGTTTCTGAGAAAACGGGCGTTGTCGTCGGCAAATGTCGCTGCGTCGTCTGAAACATTGGGGTCGAGGAAGTCATCGACATCGATTGCACTGAGAGTAGACTTCCATAATATATGGCCTTTATCAAGATAGACCACTCCGGGATTTCCCCTGACCACCTCCTTTATTTCCGAATCGTCGGCAAGAAAAAGGGGATATTCAGCCATGCTGAGGTCTTCCCATTGCTCGATTTCTTCTTGGCTCCCCGAGACGATACCAATCATCTTGACATTATTTTCCTGCGACCATTCATAGAGGGAATTGAGTTTCCATGTTGTGGCCGGCGACACCATAGCCACTTTCGGAATCATAACCACAAGTTCCTTTCCTTCCGGGTCGAGGGCCTCTGAGTTTTTATCTTCACCGTCGTAGAGATCGAAGACGTCGATGCCGCTTTCGGATTCATCAGTGGCAAAGAGAGAGGAACCCACCGGATAGCTGCGGAAATCTATTAATGGCTGATAAAAGAAACCGATCATCTCTATTGCCAATATAAACAGCCCGGAGGCCACAACTGCGAGCCATTGAAAGGCCGGAGATACAAGGCAGATGGCCTTGAGGTTAAAACGAAGGAGATAAATGAGACCGGCCGAAAGGATAATATTTTTCCAAAATGTGGCCCAATTTGAGAGATGCCAGGCGTCGCCGAAACAACCACAGTCGGCCACAGGGTTTTCGATAGCAACCCAAAGCGTCAGCGGCACCATGAAGACCATGATCAGCAGGGCAAACACAGGGCACGACTTTCGGAAGCAGCCCAGGGCGAGGAAACAACCTACGATGAATTCAACGGCACACAGACCAAAAACCCCCAATCGCATAAGGGAGAAGGGGAGAGGGAATCCGAAGGCATAGAGATATTCCTCGATTTTAAAAAGTGTGCCCCAGGGGTCAATGGCCTTCACAAACCCCGAAAATATAAAAAGCCCTCCGCAGCAGAAACGCAGAAGCCAAGTGAGGGCAACGAGGATTTGATTTTTTACTTCTTTCTCCACTTCTTTACGTTCGGGAGGCTGAAATGAGTCTTTAATATTTACGGGATTTACCTCAGGGAATGTCAGGGAATGTCTCAGTCGTCAGCCAACTTGATGAGGGCGAAAAGGGCATAATTGATCATGTCGCGATAGTTGGCGTCGATGCCTTCGCTTATGATGGTCTTCCCTTCATGGCTCTCGATTTCTTTAGTGCGCAATAGTTTCTGGAGGATTATATCTGTGAAACTGGAAACCCTCATGTGGCGCCAGGCTTCGTCGTAATCATGGTTTTTGTCGAGCATAAGCCGGGTTGAAGCCTCTATCTCTTTGTCGTATAGTTTTAGGGCCCTTTCGTGAGAGAGAGATTCTCCGCATCCCAGGCTTAGCTGGATAAGGGCTATGGCGCAATAATTGACGATGCCGATGAATTCAGGCACCACACCCTCTTTCACTCTCGCATTTTCAAGGCCCTTTTCTTCAATCGAGCGGATGCGACGGGCCTTTATATAGATCTGATCGGTGAGACTCGAAGGACGCATGACCCGCCACGATGTGCCGTAGTCACGAAGTTTCTTCTCAAAAATGTCGCGACACATGGCAATCGCCGTTTCAAAATCTTTTATCGTGTTGGCATTGGCCCTGTCTAAATCTTGATTCATAGATAAGGGGGAATTTTCAAAAGAGGGGAGGGGCATTGTGTGCAACAAAATTAGTGAAAATTTTGCAATGAAGGGAGGCCGGTGTGCCATAATTGTCAAAGAGTTAAAATTAAAACTTGCATGCAACTTTAAATCAATCAAAGGATTGGGTGAATAAATGGAGTTTTTTTAAATTTTTGTGAAACTTTTAGCACGCAATTTGTTAATAAAATAGAAAACACTCCCGAAAGGGGTAAAAAGAAAATGAAAACTAAAAATATTAATTTATAAAAAAACAAAATTATGGGAAAGATTATTGGAATAGACTTAGGCACGACTAATAGTTGTGTTGCAGTATTGGAAGGGAAGGATCCCGTTGTGATTCCTAACAATGAGGGCAGAAACACGACTCCTTCTGTAGTGGCTTTCGTAGACGGTGGCGAGCGTAAAGTTGGCGACCCTGCAAAACGTCAGGCCATAACCAATCCGACCAGAACAATTTATAGTATCAAACGTTTCATGGGTGAAACTTGCAGCCAGGTAGAGGATGAAATCAAGAGAGTCCCCTATAAGGTTGTATGCCAGAATAATATGCCGAAGGTAGACATCGACGGCCGCGACTATACCCCGCAGGAGATTTCAGCAATGATTCTTCAGAAGATGAAGAAGACGGCAGAAGATTATCTTGGTCAAGAGGTGACAGAAGCCGTTATCACGGTGCCGGCATATTTCGATGACTCACAGCGTCAAGCCACAAAAGAGGCCGGTGAAATCGCCGGTTTGAAAGTTCGTCGTATCGTTAACGAGCCTACGGCAGCCGCTCTTGCTTACGGTCTTGACAAATCAACCAAGGAACAGAAGATCGCAGTGTTCGACCTCGGTGGCGGTACATTCGATATCTCTATCCTTGAACTTGGCGACGGGGTGTTTGAAGTAAAATCAACCAACGGTGACACTCACCTTGGCGGTGACGACTTCGACAACGTGATCATCGACTGGCTTGCAGATGAATTCAAGAAGAATGAGGGAGTAGACCTCCGTCAGGACCCGATGGCCATGCAACGTCTCAAAGAAGCTGCCGAAAAGGCAAAAGTGGAACTATCAAGTTCAACTTCCACAGAAATCAACCTTCCTTATATCACAGCCACCCCTTCGGGCCCGAAGCACTTGGTGACTACTCTTACCCGTGCAAAATTCGAACAATTGGCTGAAAAGCTTATCGACGCTGTTGCTGCTCCTTGCGTAAGCGCCCTTAAGGATGCAGGCTACACTGCAGCTCAGATCGATGAGGTGATCCTCGTGGGTGGTTCTACCCGTATCCCGGCTATCCAGGCTAAGGTGAAAGAGATTTTCGGCAAGGAACCTAACAAGAGCGTTAACCCCGATGAGGTTGTAGCAATCGGTGCAGCCATCCAGGGTGGTGTGCTCAGCGGTGATGTGAAAGATGTGCTTCTTCTCGACGTAGTTCCTTTGTCAATCGGTATCGAGACTCTCGGTGGCGTGATGACTAAACTTATCGAGGCTA
>JAFLTU010000002.1 GCA_022509125.1 Muribaculaceae bacterium
CTGCGACCTTTGGGTTATGAGCCCAACGAGCTACCACTGCTCCACCCCGCGATATTGTGGTGCAAAATTAGGAAAAATATTTTAATCGTGCAAATATTTTTTTCGAAGTAAGAATTTTAGAGTCAGAAACCCCAAAGAATCAAAAATATTCTTTAAATTTGCTCAAAATATGTCCATATGTGCATATTCACAATCTCCGACAAGGGGAATAAGGCTATAAACAACTAACAATCAGCTCATAATAAAAAGTCATGGTGTCGAAGACCCGGGAGAGGTTTATTGAGGTGGCTCGTCAGCTTTTCGCACGAAAGGGTGTGGAAAATACCACAATGAATGATATCGCCTCCGCCTCATCTAAGGGACGCCGCACTATCTACACCTATTTCAAGAGTAAAAGGGAGATTTTCAATGCCGTTATAGCGAGTGAAACGGAAGAATTGCTAGGTAGGCTTCGTGGTGTGGTCCACCTTGACCTGCCTGCTCAAGAAAAGCTTAAGAGATACATCGATTGCCGGTTTCAAACCATGAGCGAGATTGTGTCGCGCAATGGCTCGCTCCGAGCAGGATTTTTCCGCGACGTAAGGAAGGTGGACCGTGCTCGAAAACTGATCACTGATAAGGAGAGCGCGCTGCTCCGTGAAATCCTTGATGAAGGAATGTCTCAAGGAGTTTTTCATATCAATGACGTAGAGGCCGCATCTTTGGTGATAACTCATACCTTGCATGGTCTCGACGTCCCTTATGTCAGAGACAATATATCAAAAGAGGGAGTGTCGCCCGAGCAACTAAAGGAATATATCACCCGGCTAATACTCTATGGGATAAGAGGAGATAAGGAGAGTGACCTCCTGAAAGGAAACAGACAAGAAGCATAGAAAAATATACCAAGGCCTATGTATATCAATGCAATGGGACATTACGTGCCCACCGGCAGAGTGCCGAATGAATATTTTGAGAAGGTAAATGGACTGACCCCCGATTGGATCAGTCAACGCACCGGCATAGAGACTCGCTCGAAGGCAGACGCCGATGAAAACTGCGACACCATGGCTCTGGCTGCTGTCGAAGATGCCCTCAAGTCATTGCCCTACGACATCAAGGATGTCAACCTTGTTGTCGGAGCTTATTATGCCGTCTACGATAGTGTGGCCACGGCCGGCCATGTGGTGCAACAAAAATATGGCATAAAGCATGCAAAGGTTGTCTATGCTTCGGCAGCCTGCTCTTCTTTCATTAATGGCCTTGAGATTGCCGAAGGGTATTTCGCAATGGGCAAGGCCGACAAGGCCCTGATAATCTGTAGTGAACATAACACATACTATAGCAACGAGAAGGATCCGAAAAGCGGTCATCTATGGGGTGATGCAGCTGTGGCTTTCTTTGTGAGCAAAGAACGTCAAAGCCCGGACGACATTGAAATACTTGAAATCTTCACTGAAGGACTGGGAGATGTTGGGAAGGGGCCCGGTGGCGTCAAACTACGTCCTGGAGAGGATGGCATAACAATGCCCGACGGTCGCGACGTCTTTATTAATGCATGCCGCTATATGATTTATGCCCTCAATAATACTCTCCAACATCAAGGACTCAAAAAAGAGGATATCACCAAATTCATTTGCCATCAGGCCAACAAGCGGATTGTGGCTCAAGTGGCCCACCAGCTTGAAAAACCACTCGAGGAATTTGTCAACAACATTGAGGAACTTGGCAACACGGGGTCGGCATCGGCTCCCCTGGTGCTTTCCCAACATAAGGGCGACTTCAAAAAGGGCGACCTTATAGCCCTTATGGTATTTGGAGGGGGATATTCCTGCGGTTGCTTTATTGTCAGAATTTGAGAGGTTTCATCAAACTCAAATCACAAAGCGTAAAATCTTAATAAAGCACCTTTACGCATAATCATAATTGAAAGTGAATAAGTAAGAAAAAACACTAATAACGCTAAATAAAACCTCATGGGATTATTAGAAGGAAAGACCGCTCTGATCACCGGAGCGGCACGAGGGATCGGAAAAGCCCTTGCATTAAGATTTGCAGCCGAGGGTGCTGCCATAGCTTTCACAGATCTAGTGATCGATGAAAATGGCAAACAGACCGAAGAAGAGATAAAGGCTTTGGGTGTAAAATGTATCGGATATGCTTCTAACGCAGCCGACTACACGCAGACAGAAGAGGTTGTGAAGAAAGTGCATGAGGATTTCGGACGCATCGATATCCTTGTGAATAATGCCGGCATCACGAAAGATGGTCTGATGATGCGAATGACCGAAGGCCAATGGGATGCAGTCATCAACGTAAACCTTAAATCTGCCTTCAATTTCATTCATGCCGTTTTGCCTATCATGATGCGCCAGAAGAGCGGCAGCATCATCAATATGGCCTCCGTTGTGGGAGTGCATGGGAATGCAGGCCAGGCAAACTATGCGGCCTCAAAGGCAGGTCTCATCGCTTTGGCAAAGAGTATCGCACAGGAAGTGGGTTCGCGCGGCATTCGTGCCAATGCCATAGCTCCCGGATTTATTGAGACAGCTATGACAGCGGCTTTGTCCGACAATGTGAGAGAGGAATGGGTTAAGAAAATTCCTCTTCGCCGCGGCGGTAAACCGGAAGACATCGCCGAAGTTGCTGTATTCCTTGCCTCCGATATGGCCTCCTACGTCACCGGTCAGGTGATCCAGGTGGATGGCGGTATGAATATGTAAGTATGGGAAACCAAACCGACTTGCGAAAAAGAAAAGAGGATTATCCGAAGCGCTATGCCATCATAGTGGCGGGGGGTTCAGGCTCCCGCATGGGCGGAGGAATGCCAAAGCAATTCAGAAGTCTTTGCGGTCGTCCCGTTTTATGGTGGAGCATGAAAGCTTTCCATGATGAAGATCCCACCACACAAATCATTTTGGTTTTGCCGGAAGATTTCATAACTCTTTGGGAGGATTTTTATAGTGCACTTCCCTTGGAGGCTCGAATAGAATATCGGGTTACCTCAGGAGGTTCTTCGCGCACAGAGTCGGTTAAAAAAGGTCTTGCATTAGTAGACACTGATAATTCCTTAGTAGCCATCCACGACGGAGCCCGTCCGATGGTGAGCCCCAAGATGATCTATCTTGGATGGGACACGGCAGCCTGGTATGGAGCCGGAGTTCCGGTGGTGCCCGTAGTTGACTCTTTAAGACGGATAGAGAAGGATCATGTTTCCCATCCCGTAAATAGAGAAGATTTTAGGATTGTGCAGACTCCGCAGGTGTTTTACACTCCTGTCATCAAAGAGGCATATTTAAAAGCCGGCGATAAGGTTTTCACAGATGATGCCACAGTGGCAGAAAACAACGGCCAATTCATATCCCTTTTTGAGGGAGACCCTTCCAATATGAAAATCACCAATCCAAAAGACCTGGCAATTGCCGAAGTGTTGATGAGCGGAAAAATCGAAGGATAAGGAATGTCGGATTTTTTTGAAAACGACATAAAATACCTCAAAGGGGTTGGCGAGGCGCGAGCCAAGACCCTGGCCAAGGAAATAGGGGTCGCGAATTTTCGCGACCTCCTTTACTATTTCCCATTCCGTCATATCGACCGTAGCCGTTTTTTCTCTATCTCTGAATTGCATGGAGAAGACCTTCCTGCCCTTCAGATCAAAGGCCAATTTATAAGTTTTTCCACTGAAGGGGAGGGGGTTAGGAAACGTCTGAAAGGCATCTTCACCGATGGCCGCAAAATGATAGAGACAGTTTGGTTTAACAATATCAATTACTTCTCTTCCCAATATCGGCCGGGAGTAGAATATGTCATTTTCGGCGCTCCTAAAATCTTCAATCATGTCTATTCAATCAGCCATCCGGAGGTTGAACTCTATAATCCGGAAAAACCTCCTACGGGATTCCGGGGTGTCTATACACTGACAGAGACAATGAGGAAAAAGGGTTTCAGCGTTCTGACCCTTCGGAGACTCATCGCAGAAGTCATTAAGATGCCGGGATTTCAACAAATCAAAGAGACTCTTCCGGCTGAAATCGTCGACCGTTATCATCTAATGCCCCTCAAAGAGGCTTTAGTCAATATGCATTTCCCGGCTTCTCATGCTGAAATGCAAAAGGCCGTGGAACGCTTCAAATTTGAGGAGCTTTATTACATAGAATTGAATATCCTGAGGTTTTCCATGGAGAGAGGCGCCAAGATTAGGGGCTATGCTTTCTCCAGGATCGGAGAAAAGTTTAACGGCTTCTACAATCATCACCTCCCATTTGCCTTGACCGGAGCCCAAAAAAGAGTATTGAAGGAAATTTGGGCAGATATGAAGACCGGACGCCAGATGAATCGTCTTCTTCAGGGCGACGTGGGCTCGGGTAAAACAATGGTAGCTTTCCTGACTTCATTGATGGCTCTTGACAATGGTTTTCAAGCGGCCATAATGGCGCCCACGGAAATTCTGGCCTCCCAACACTTTGCCGTAATCAAAGAGTGGGGAGATAAATGCGGGATAAATGTAGCCCTTTTAACGGGGAGCACACGTCAATCTGAGCGCAGGCATATTCATGAGGATTTGGAAAACGGGAGCCTAAATATTCTGATAGGCACTCATGCTCTACTTGAGGACAGGGTGAAATTCAAGAATCTCGGTGTTGTAGTCATCGACGAGCAACACCGATTTGGGGTGGCCCAAAGAGCCAAGATGTGGAACAAAGGAGAGACAGCTCCTCATGTCTTGGTGATGACGGCTACACCTATTCCTCGCACACTTGCCATGACAGTTTATGGAGATTTGGATGTCTCGGTGATTGATGAACTCCCCCCGGGCCGAACTCCTGTCACAACTCTCGTGAGATGGGACAATGGGAGAGTAGAAGTGGATAATCTTATCTTCAATCAGCTGCGTCTGGGACGCCAGATTTATATCGTCTATCCTCTTATTAAGGAAAACGAAAAGCTGGATCTTAAAAGTTTGGAAATGGGCTATCAACGCACATGTGACACATTTGTGGGAGTGCCGGTGTGTTATGTCCATGGCAAAATGAGGCCCGAAGAGAAGGAGGCCCAGATGGAGAAGTTTGTCAAGGGAGAGGCTCGTATAATGGTATCCACCACGGTGATAGAGGTTGGAGTCAATGTCCCAAACGCCACGGTGATGGTCATAGAGAATGCTGAGAGATTCGGACTCTCCCAGCTCCATCAGTTGCGGGGGAGGGTAGGCCGTGGGGCCGATCGCAGTTATTGTGTCTTAATGGGAAAGCAAACTTCCGGCGCCGACACTAAGAAGCGACTTTCCATAATGGCTGAGACAACTGATGGATTTCTAATTTCTGAAGCTGACATGAAGATGAGGGGTCCCGGAGATATGGAAGGGACGATGCAAAGCGGCATGCCCTTCAGTCTGAGGGTGGCTAATTTAGCAAAGGATGGTCAGATTTTGAATAGAGCTCGCGAGGCTGCTATGGCAGTTTTGGCGGGGACACAGCCCTTGCTTTCCGAAGGGGCAGCTCCTTCACCCAATGAAAAAATTGAAAGCCCCATTAGGCTCAATGACTATGAAATTTATATGACTCGCAAGGAACTCCGCCTCCGGTTTGCCAAAGATGTTGACTGGAGTCTGATCAGTTGAGATGCACGAGAATTTAAGAAAAAAGGGAGATGCGGGTTGTGATTTTTTAGAATCCAATAAAAAAATAGTAACTTTAATTCATAACTCGAAACTAAGGAATAATGAAAGAAAAAGAAATACTTGAAGGGATTCGTAAAAGGCTTGGCATAGAAGAGCTAAACGGGATGCAACAGGAAATGCTTTCGAGGTCGTCGGAAGGAAGAGACATAATATTGTTATCACCCACAGGCAGCGGTAAGACTCTTGCATTCACATTGCCTGTGATGAAACTTTTGAAACCTTCGACTGGCCGAATCCAATGTGTCGTTGTGGCTCCCTCGCGTGAATTGGTGATTCAAATTGCCGCGGTTATGAGGGAGGCCGGTAAGGCTTTTCGGGTAGTGGCACTATACGGAGGCCATAAAGTGGAGGATGAAGTCAATAGCCTTAAGGTGACTCCCGATATTGTAGTGGCAACACCCGGACGCCTTCTTGACCATTCCGTCAGACATAATCTCGAACTTCTCCCGGTTAGGCTACTCGTACTCGACGAGTTTGACAAGACTTTGGAACTCGGTTTCGAAGAGGAGATGGAAAAGCTTATGAAAAGGATGAAAAACGTAAGCCGCATTATCTTGACCTCCGCCACCAATGCGGATATTCTTCCGGAATTTCTCAAACTCGACAACCCTTTGACCATAGATTTTTCTTCAGAAGCCGAGGAGGTCAGGGCCAGAATGAATATCAGAAAGGTATCTTCCGATAATCCCGACAAACTTGAAAGTCTTTTGACATTGCTCCATAATATCAATTCGCCGGGATTGGAGTCGGGCCTCAAGGGAGAAGGTGAGAAGGAAAAGAAAGAAAAAGAAATAGCCGGGAATGGTCCGGAAAAGGCCATAATCTTTGTCAATCACAGGGAGAGTGCCGAAAGAGTCTATGAATTTTTGAAAAAAAGAAGAGTTGCATGCGTGCTTTATCACGGTGCCCTTGAGCAAAAAGACCGGGAAATGGCCGTAGCCCTTTTCAACAATGGAAGCCGTCCCATCTTGGTGGCCACCGATCTGGCGGCTCGCGGGCTGGATATTGAGAGGGTTAAGGCTGTTGTGCATTATCATCAACCCCTTACACCGGAGGCCTTCACCCACCGCAATGGCCGCACGGCCCGTGTTGACGAAGTGGGCGACGTTTATCTCCTTCTGGGCCCCGAAGAAGAACTCAAGGAATTCGTTTCTCCCGATGGCACATTTGACCTCGATGAAACCAAGAAGGGAGATCTCTCACAAAAATTAATGACCATTTATGTGTCGGGAGGAAAACGGGAGAAACTTTCAAAGGGCGACATCCTCGGATTTCTGATTAAGGAATGTGGGTTGGAATCTTCCGATATCGGAAAGATAGATGTATTCGACCATTATTCTCTCGTGGCAGTTAGGGAAGGAATAGTGCCAAAATTGCTTAACATAGCCGAGGGAAAGAAACTTAAGGGAGAAAAAAGGAAATTCCGACCCTTGGATTAATGTAAGCGTTTTTCTCTAAGGTTCATCCATAGAAGTCCTTTCCTGTAGCAATGGACAAATTCACAACAAAAATGTATTAATGTTTGGGTTCGTATAAATGAAATTTTTTAAATTTGCATTTTAGAGGAAAAGAGGCGAACAAGCCAAACATCAACCACTGAAAACACAAAGAACTCAAAATAACCCCAAACTCTAAATAATTATGAGCAAAGCAAAGCAATTTCTGACATGCGACGGCAATCAGGCAGCCGCACATATCAGTTATGCGTTTACGGAGGTAGCGGCCATATATCCTATCACTCCCTCCTCGACGATGGCTGAATATGTAGACGACTGGGCAGCAGCAGGCAGAAAGAACATTTTCGGCGAAACAGTCACTGTGCAAGAGATGCAGAGCGAAGGCGGCGCTGCCGGCGCTGTCCATGGTTCTCTTCAGGCCGGAGCCTTGACCACTACATTCACAGCCTCACAGGGTCTTCTTCTGATGATCCCCAACATGTATAAGATCGCAGGCGAATTACTCCCCTGTGTGTTCCATGTTTCGGCGCGTACAATCGCCTCTCATGCCCTTAGTATTTTCGGCGACCATCAAGACGTATTGTCAACCCGCCAGACAGGTTTCGCAATGCTTTGCGAAGGCAGTGTGCAGGAGGTTATGGACCTCGCAGCCGTGGCACATCTCGCCACTATCAAGAGCCGTGTGCCTTTCCTCAATTTCTTCGACGGATTCCGCACCAGCCATGAAATCCAGAAAATCGAGGCAATCGATCAGGATGACCTCGCTCCGCTGATCGACCAGGAAGCTCTGGCCGATTTCCGCAAGCGGGCCCTTAATCCGGAGACGCCTGTGGCAAGAGGTATGGCTGAAAATTCCGATGTATTCTTCCAGCATCGCGAGGCATGCAATCCATATTATATGGCAGTCCCCGAAATCGTGGAGCATTACATGGAGGAAGTCTCCAAGATCACAGGCCGTAAATATGGCCTTTTCGACTACTACGGAGATCCTGAGGCTGATCGCGTAATCATCGCTATGGGCTCTTCTACTGAGTGTATCCGCGAAACAATTGATTATCTGCGTGCCAAAGGTGAAAAAGTGGGTATGGTGAGTGTTCACCTATATCGCCCCTTCTCTGCAAAACATTTCCTTGCAGCAGTGCCTAAAACCGCCAAGAGAATCGCAGTGCTCGACCGCACTAAAGAGCCGGGAGCTGTCAGCGAACCTTTATGTCAAGACGTCAAAGACTGTTACTTCGGTCAGGAGAATGCTCCGCTGATCGTGGGCGGACGTTATGGTCTTGCTTCAAAAGACACAACTCCGGCAATGATTGTCTCAGTATTCGAAAACCTGGCTCTTCCACAACCCAAAGACCATTTCACTCTTGGAATCGAGGATGACGTCACATTCCTATCGCTTCCCCTTCTGCCGGAAATCAACCTTGGCGGAGAGGGAATGTTCCAGGCTAAATTCTATGGCCTCGGAGCCGATGGAACCGTGGGTGCAAACAAGAACTCCGTTAAGATTATCGGTGACAACACCGACAAATATTGCCAGGCCTATTTCGCTTACGATTCCAAGAAATCTGGCGGTTTCACCTGCAGCCACCTCCGTTTCGGCGACCAGCCTATCAGAAGCACTTATCTGGTGAACACTCCCAATTTTGTGGCTTGCCATGTTCAGGCATATCTCAATATGTATGATGTTTGCCGCGGTCTGCAGCCAAATGGCACCTTCCTTCTAAACACCATCTGGGAGGGTGAGGAGCTTGCAAAGAATCTTCCCAACAAGGTGAAGAAGCTCTTTGCTAAGAATAATATCACCGTCTATTACATGGACGCCTCAAAGATCGCTCAGGAGATCGGTCTCGGCAACAGGACCAACACAATCCTTCAGAGTGCATTCTTCCGCATCACTGAGGTGATCCCCGTTGATCTTGCCATTGAACAGATGAAGAAGTTCATCGTCAAGAGTTATGGCAAGAAGGGCGAGAGCATCGTTAAAATGAACTATGCTGCCGTCGACCGTGGAAATGAATATAAGAAACTTGATGTTGACCCGGCATGGGCAAACCTTCCTGAAGAGGATAAAGAGAAGAAGAATGTGCCTGAATTCATCAGCAACGTGGTCTTCCCGATCAATGCTCAGGATGGCGATCTCTTGAAGGTGTCTGCTTTCAAGGATATGGCCGATGGCACTTGGGAACAAGGCACTGCTGCCTACGAGAAACGCGGTGTGGCTGCTTTCGTGCCGGAATGGTTGCCTGAGAATTGTATTCAGTGCAACAAGTGTGCCTATGTATGTCCCCATGCAGCTATCCGTCCTTTTGTGCTCACAGCAGAAGAAATGGAGAAGGCTCCCTTCGGAGAAGATCATTCCTTGCCTGCTATCGGTAAACAATTTGCCGGCATGAGGTTCGTGCAGCAAGTAGACGTGCTCGACTGTCTTGGATGCGGCAACTGTGTGGATGTCTGCCCGGGCAAGAAGGGTGAGAAGGCTCTTGTGATGAAACACGAGGAGAGTCAGCTCAACGAGCAAGAGAACTGGGACTACTGCGTGAAAGAGGTGAAGAGCAAACAAGACCTCGTAGACGTCAGGGCAAATGTGAAAAACAGTCAGTTTGCCACTCCGCTCTTTGAGTTCTCCGGTGCATGCTCCGGTTGTGGTGAAACTCCCTATGTTAAACTTATCAGCCAGCTTTATGGCGACCATGAAATTGTTGCCAACGCCACTGGTTGTAGCTCGATTTATTCCGGCTCTGTTCCTTCCACTCCCTACACCACTAATGAAAAAGGTCATGGACCGGCATGGGGCAACTCTCTATTTGAAGATTTCTGCGAGTTCGGACTTGGAATGCACGTGGCCTATGAAAAGATGCGTGCTCGTCTGGAAGATCTTTGCGACAAGATTGAGAAGTGCACGGAATGCAACGAAAGCATCAAAGCTGCCGCCAAGGCTTGGCTTGAAGTCAAGGAGGATGGCGACAAGAGCCGTGAAGCCGGTGAGAAATTCCTCGAAGAGGCTAAGGCTTGCGGTTGCGATCTTTGCAAGAAGGTGATTGAACTTGGCAACTATTTGACCAAGAGAAGTCAATGGATCATCGGTGGCGACGGAGCAAGCTACGATATCGGCTACGGCGGTCTCGATCATGTCATCGCCTCCGGCAAAAACGTAAATATCCTGGTGCTCGACACAGAGGTTTACTCCAACACCGGAGGACAGTCGTCGAAATCCACTCCGATTGCCGCTATAGCCAAGTTTGCGGCAGCCGGCAAGAGAATCCGCAAAAAAGACCTCGGTCTGATGGCCACGACTTATGGCTATGTATATGTAGCTCAAATAGCCATGGGAGCCGACAACGCCCAGACCCTGAAGGCACTTCGTGAGGCTGAAGCCTATGACGGCCCATCACTCGTGATAGCTTACTCTCCTTGTATCAGTCATGGAATCAAGGCCGGAATGGGCCGTGCCCAGGATGAGGAGAAGAGGGCAGTGGAATGCGGTTACTGGCAACTCTGGCGTTACAACCCCGACAATGAGTTGAGCGGAACCAACCCCTTCACTCTCGACAGCAAAGAGCCGGATTGGAGCAAGTTCCAGGATTATCTCAAGGGTGAGGTGCGTTTTGCATCCCTATTCAAGATGCAGCCCGACGCAGCCGAGGAACTCTTTAAGGCAGCTGAAGACAATGCCCGCTGGCGCTACAACAACTATAAGCGTCTTGCCCAGGCTAACTGGGGCGTTGACCCTGAACTAAGCGAAAAAGAACTCCGCAAAGAGGAATAAACAATTCAGGGAGTAAAGGTCAACAGACTTTTTGAGATCTTTCAGCCCTGCTCCCATAAGCCCAAAAATAAATCAGCCGAAGGAAAACTTCGGCTGATTTATTTTGCATTGGAGAATTAGAGGATACGTCCTACAATCCTGATGTTGATTACGGGATATACAGATATTTTTGATATCACTTTGATTACCCCTCCATCACTTCCGTCTGCACCCTCCTCTGTGAGGCGTACATGGTCGGTGTCATTCCAAATCTGAGGTCGGCCCCAAAATTGCACACCCAGATCAAAAAGGCAGTTGATACGGCTTTTAGGCACGATGCGACCGAAACCGAGACCTACATAAGGGCGAAAATTATTGACGCGGATACTGGCATCCAGATTTCCGTTGCGGTCGGGTTCGATGAAATAGTTCCCAAGGGCGGCTCCGATCTTCCCTTCGCTATCAGGGACACCGGCATATTGACCTTGACGGTGGTTGAACATCCAGACATCCTTAAGCTCTTCCTGTCCACTCGTGTTGTAAGCCCGGATCAATTGATCTTTGCCGAAGTATCCACCCACAGTTACATGAAAGCTTGATTTATGAGTAAAGGGGTAAACGTCGAAAAGGAAGTGACCCAGGGTGTTGGTGAGCTTACCTTCGATGTCAATGTTGTGGAGCATGGGACGGTTGCCATAATTGTAACTTGTCACCCCATATTCTTCCAAGTCCAAGTCGGTTTTTAATTTGAAGTTGGGCATGATGTCGGCTCCCATTCTGAATTGAACCCAAGGGGTGATGGTAGTCCCGGCTTCAACGCTGATGCCGGTTGTGCCGACACCCACACCTACCCCTAGATGGTTGAAGATGTCAAGATTGTTAAGTTTCTGTAGAAACTGTGCGTTGGCTCCTATGATGGAAGCAGCCAACAGAATTGAAGTAAAGATTTTTCTCATGCCTTAAAATTTAGTGAAACTTTTATATTTTAAGTCAGCAAAAATAAGAAAACTCCTCTATTTATAATAATAAATGTTAAAAAAAGAAACTTGCCAAATAAAATATTTCCGAAAATTAATATGTTAAAAAACATCGTTTTATAATGATATTTGAATAAAAGTTTTTATATTTGCATGTTTTTAGTGGAAAAATTCCAATAAAACCCTCGTAAGGCTTGACAACAGTTAATGTCAAATCGTCAATTAATCTTAGGTGTCAATTCTCTCCAAAACTTAAGATGTTAAAAAATGACCACTATAAATGTTAAATTAAACACTTATTAGTAAATTATATCTAAAAATTTTTAAATTTGCGTGTTTTATATACCCTAAACCGTTGCATCCACTACGCGGTGAGGGCCCAAAACCTTGCGTGAGCCGGGATAATTAGAAAACTAACCAAACAAACCAATAAAGTATGAGAAAACTGTTTCTTATCATGATGACGCTTCTTGCGTGCACATGGAGTCTGCAGGCACAGACCCGCACCTACCATGGCACAGTGCTTGATGCGTCAGACAACTCCCCGTTGGTCGGTGCCACTATCATGCCGATAGGGGGAGGACAGGGTGTGGCCGCCGATGTCGACGGTAATTTCACAATTACAGTCCCGGCCAATGTCAAGAAAGCAAAAGTGTCTTACGTGGGCTACACATCTCAAGATGTAGACCTTAAAGACAACATGGTCGTAAAACTCCAGAGCGGAGCCTCCAACCTCGACGAAATGATTGTCGTGGCTTATGGTACCGCCAAGAAATCGGCCTACACGGGTTCAGCATCCGTAGTGAAAGCTGATGAAATAGAAAACACCCTCGTGACGGATGTCACCTCGGCCCTCAACGGTAAGGTGGCCGGTGTGCAGATGTTGAGTTCTGACGGTGCTCCCGGTACAGCCCCGAGCGTTTATATCCGTGGTACCGGCTCACTGACTACCTCAGCCGCTCCTCTTTATGTGATCGACGGTGTGCCCGCAAGTTCAGGTGCCATGCTCGACCTCTCACCCTCCGATGTTGAGAGTATGACAGTGCTTAAAGATGCTGCAGCCGCCGCCCTTTATGGTGCTCGCGGTGCTAATGGTGTGATCCTCGTGACTACCAAGAAGGGTAAAGAGGGTAAGGCCACTATCACAGTGAATGCTAACTGGGGTGCCAGCTCACGCGAAATCCCTTACTATTCCACAATCACAGGCGCTGCTGCCAACTATCAGAAGATGTATTGGGCTATCAGAAACTATTACCATCTCACCCAGACAACTTCTTATCCCAATGGTATGTCGAACGCTCAGGCCCACGAATTGGCCAATGCTTATCTGTCAGGCGTGCCGGGAGACAATGTATTCGGATATCAGGTGTTCGACGGTCACGGACAGGATCTCTTTGACCCGAATGGCAATTTCAATCCCTATGCTACTTTAGGTTATGTCTACGGAAGCAACTATCTGATTCCCGACGATTGGAGAAAAGAGCTGTTACGTAACGGATTCCGTCAGGAATATAATGTATCCGCTTCCGGCGGTGGTGAAAAATACGACTACATGCTCTCGTTCAACTACCTTGACAATCAGGGTATCATCAAGAACTCAAGCTTCCAGCGTATGAACACCCGTTTCGTGGGTAACTATCAATTGCTCAAATGGTTGAAGGTGGGTGCAAATATGCAGTATTCTTGGCAGAAACAGAACTATCCCGACGGTCAGACCGAAGCAGGATATTCCGACAATGCTTTCTATTTCACCGACATGATGGCCCCCGTCTATCCTTTCTATGTAAGAAATGCACAAGGTCATATCATGTATGACGAGGCAACCGGCAACCCTCTCTACGACTATGGTATGAAGGGTCTGGGCGCACCCGATCTCAACCGCCAGTTCTCAGTCGGCAACCCGATGTCTACTTTCGTTTATGACATCAACGAATATCTCTACGACATTTTCGATGGAAAATGGTCGGCAGTAATCACTCCGGTGGAAGGACTCACAGTATCCGGTAACCTTGGTTACTATGTGAGCAACGCACGCACAAATTACATGAACAACAACCAGTATGGCCAGATGTCGCAATATGGTGGTTATGTTTATCAGGGTTCGGAACACAGCCGCTCTCTCAATGTGCAGGCTCTAGCAAACTATAACCATACATGGGGCATCAACACCTTCGACTTCCTTCTCGGTTATGAGGCTTACTCATACGAATACGATGGTCTCTATGGAAACGGTTACGATACCTACAGCAACACCAATGACAACCTCTCAAACGTCAGCAGCCAGAAAGACTTGGGTGGTTACAAACAGGAATATGCCACAAGAGGTATCTTCGCCCGTGTAAACTATGACTACGACAACCGTATCTTCGGCAGTGTATCCTATCGTCGCGACGCATCTTCACGTTTCGCTCCGGGCCACCGCTGGGGTAACTTCTGGTCGGTTTCAGCAGCTTGGGACATCGCTAAAGAGTCATGGCTCGAGGAGGCTTCCTCTTGGCTTAACATGCTTAAGTTGAAGGCTTCTTTCGGTCAACAGGGTAACGACAACATCGGTAACTACTACGCTTACATGGATCAATACACAATGACCGGTGTAGACGGTGTCTGGAATGTTGCTTCACTTGCTTATAAAGGTAACCCCGACCTCACTTGGGAGACTTCAAACGCATTCAATATCGGTGTGGACTTCGCTTTCTTGCAGGGCAAACTCAACGGTACGATCGAATATTTCTCGCGTCAAACCTCAAACATGCTCTACAACAAGCCCGTTAACCCCTCTTTGGGTTACACCTCGTTCCCGATGAACGTAGGTTCGATGCGTAACAGCGGTCTTGAAATCGAGTTGACCGCTACGCCAATTAGAACCAAGAACATCACTTGGGATCTGAATTTCAACATGACCTACCAACAGAACAAGATTATCAAACTTGCTCCCGAACTCGAAGGCGAATGGATCAATGGCAGCTACTATTGGCATGAAGGCGAGTCGATGTATAATCTCTATCTCGTGAACTATGCAGGCGTCGACGAGGAAACCGGTCTTCCGCTTTACTGGGCTAAGACAGCCGACGGCGAACAAGTGCCTGTCACTAACTTCGCGGTTGCTCAGCAGGGTACCGGCGACGAGACTTACCAAGGCATTCAGTATGTTGCCAACCGTCAAAAGACCGGCAACCTTCTCTCACCTATCTTCGGTGGTTTCGGAACAACGCTTACTTGCTATGGAGTAGACCTCTCTATTCAATGTGGCTATCAGTTGGGCGGAAAGATGATCGACTCTGGTTATCAGCAGTTGATGCACAACGGAACAAGCCCGGGCCGTGCAATGCACGTAGATGTGCTCAAGGCTTGGACTGAAGACAACACAGTCACCAACGTGCCTCGTCTTGACAGATACTGGCCTTATATGACGCCGACTACCGACCGATTCCTCATTTCATCGAAATATTTCTCGATCAACAACGTATCGATCGGCTATAACTTCCCGCTTAAATGGATCTCCAAATGCGGACTTTCAGGCCTTCGCATATACGGTTCGGCCGACAATCTCGCAATCTGGAGCGCACGCAAAGGTCTCGACCCACGCCAGGGCTTCGTATCCAGCGCATCAAGCAGCTATTCTGCTATGCGTCTGATCTCCGGCGGTGTTAAACTCACATTCTAACTCATCGAACAATATGAAAAAGATATATATAATTTCATCAATCGCGTTGGCCGGATTCATGACCTCCTGCTACGACCTCAACACAGAGCCGATGAGCAGCGTCATCACCGAGGCCCAGAGAGAAGAGATTGTCTCTAAAGATCCTGCAGCCATCGACGCTATTTCTTCCGGTGTCTATGCCAACTACAACGGATTCGAGATGTGCTATGGCGACCTACTTGACTTCGGTTACCCTGCAGTCATGCTTCAGCTCGACAGCCGCACATCTAATTTCCTCTCAGCAAACGCTGACCTTTACGGTTGGTTTGCCGAGTGTGCCGAATATCTTGATAACACGGCCACAAGTGTCTACACTTTGATTCGCTGGCGTCTGCCTTACAATATCATTTTCACCGCCAACCAGGTGCTCTCGACAATCGATGAAAACACCGAGGATGGTCTTATGAAATACTATCGCGGACAGGCCTACGGTAACCGTGCGTTCGCTTACTGGTTCCTCGCACAGATCTACCAGTTCAACTATGCCAACCACCAGGATTCTCCCTGTGTACCTATCATCACAGAAGAGAACGCCGACGAAGTGGCAGTGGATGGAGCTCCTCGTGCTTCCGTGAAAGACGTCTATGCCCAGATTCTTTCCGACCTCAACAAAGGTATCGAGCTTATGACGGATAACTCACAGGCCACCCGCGCCGACAAGCGTTATATCGACCTCAATGTGCTTTACGGACTTCGTGCCCGCACATATCTCTGTATGGAAGACTATACTAATGCAGCAGCCGATGCCCAGACAGTCATCAATTCAGGTGCTTTCACTCCGCTGAGCCCTTCAGCAGCCATCGGCCCGGGCTTCATCGATCTTGATTCAGCAAACTGGATCTGGGGTATCTATATGGCTTCAGAGGACGTAAATGGTCTTTACACTCTTTCCGGTATGATGGGTAGCTACACCTATGGTTACGCTTACGCAGGTATGTGGAAATGTATCACCAACACTCTTTACGGCCAGATCAGTGAAAGCGATCCCCGCAAACTCTGGTGGATCGGCCCGAGCGGCAATTCTAACGCACAATACTACACTAATGCCGACGGCAACGCAGCAGCTTATCTTGAAGAGAGCGGTTTCCCGCCTTACGCTGTCACAAAGTTCGCTCCTTACGGAAACGTATTGGGTCAATCACAAAACCAGGCTGAATATCCTTTGATGAGAATCGAGGAGATGTATTATATCCTTGCTGAGGCTCAGGGTATGGGGGGCAATCTTGCCCAAGGCATCCAGACCCTTGAGAACTTTGTCAACAGCTATCGCTGGCTCGACCGCAACAATCCTTACAAGTGCACTGCAGCCAACACGGAAGACTTCATCTCCGAAATCTTCTTCCAGAGGCAAGTGGAACTCTGGGGAGAGGGCATGACCTATTTCGATGTTATGCGTCTCAATCTCGACATCGACCGCCGCGGCACCAACTGGTCAGACCCTGTTTACGGCATGACCAACTATGCCTACTATATCCCGGCCGGCTCCGACGTGCTTCTGTCACAGATCCCGCGCAGCGAAATCGACAACAACAAGCAGATCACGGATGCTGACAACAACACTCCGGGCGTTGCAAGCTTATAAAACTTACCTAATCTAACAACAGAAGTTTATGAACAAAATAAATAAATACCTGTCGTTGGCGGCAGTCGCAACACTTGGAGCCGGTTGGCTCGCTTCTTGCGACAATTCCAAAAACAACGACTTCGTGAGCGAGTATGACGGTGCCCCGGGTATCTATTTCTCCAACACGGAAACCTCCTACTTGGAGCTCGACGACAATAAGTCGACGATAACATATAATGCGTATCGCGACGTCGCCGGTGAAGAAATAACCGTGGCTTTAGCCGTCGAACCCCTCGATGACTACGAGAACAACGATATCTATACTTTCCCGACGTCTGTCACATTCCCTGCAGGTTCAAGAGTGGGTGAAATCGTGATCGGCTACGATATCGCCAAGGCGCCCATCGGCGAGGAACAACAATATCTCTTCGCTCTTGATGCGGAGCCGAATCCCTTCTCAAGCAACCAGACTGTAGTGACTCTTGTCAACCCCGCTCCGTGGGAACTCCTCGGCACCGGCGAATACTATGACTACTGGTGGGGCATCAGCACCTCGAGTGTAGGTCCGGCTACTGTTACATTCTATCAGCAAGCCATCAACCGCAACATCTATCGCATCACCAATCCTTATTATGCACTCAACGAGGAACCATCCTATTTCCAGTTCCAGGTGCTACAGCCGGGCGACAATTTCCTCGGAGTAGACATAACGTTGCCTGACCTCGTGGGCTATGACATGGTTTATCTTGAATATGACCCCGAAGATAGCAGCGATGTTTATGTGACATTCCCGGGTTATTTCCAGAATTGGTCGCAGGAAGCTGCCTGGACAACCAACTATGTTGTGGAATATCAGGATAACGGGCTTCCCGGCCTCATTTATCTTGCACCGATTTATTTCTGGGCTGACTCAGGCAACGGCGGCAATACATCTCTGGAACCCACAATTGAAATCTACTTCCCGGGCTACACCCACTATGATGCCACACTGGAAGTGACTTATCTGGGCACCCTCACCCCCGAAGATCAGAGCCAATATGTGCTCCTCTCAGTGGATCTTGGAACAGATATCACAGAGGCTCGGGCAGCCGTTTCCGCCGACCTTTCAGGCGATGAGCTCATAGCCGCTATTGAGGAGGGTAAAGTGGACTACACTACCGTCACTTCTTCAGGCAATGTGCAGATCCCGTTTGATGAAATGGAGACAGGAACCTACAACATAGCAGTTGTGGCTTATGTAGAAGACGATGTGAAGAACACTTACACCAATTCCTTCTTCTATATTGCATCTGATTCTGATTATGATCCTAATGAAGGTTGGACGAGTCTGGGCTATGTTGAATACACCGACGGCTTCGTAGTTGCATTCCTCTTCACAGGAACCGATGAGATCACCTATGAGGTTGAAATCCAGGAGAACGACGAAACACCGGGACTCTATCGCCTCGTGAATCCTTATGGAACCTATTTTGCCGGCTTCTTCGGGGATCAGTCAAGCAGCAAAGACACTCCTGCCAAATATATTACCATCGACGCTACGGATCCGGTTCACGTGAAACTGCTCCAAGATTCGCAGGTGATCACATTCTTTGGCGAGGTATCCATGATGTCTACCTGGAGTTATGCAGATATGTATGAACAAGAGGGATATTCTGTTGAAATTATTGAGGGAGAGGATCTTTACGGTTCGTTGACCGACGGAGTTATCACATTCCCGGCCACAAGTCTTGCCTCTATGTGGAGTGATGAACCCGGCGAATATTATGCTGCTAACTATGCTCTTGATTATGACGCATACCAGGCAGGATCACGCAATCCATACTACTTTAATGAAGACGGAACAATGTTCGCCCCCTTCCGCGTAGACTTCAACACTCTCGTGCCAAATCTTGCAACTCAGGCTAACTCTGTTGCTCTCCCGTCAAAGAGCTTCAATCTTAATCAGTCTTCTACCCAACTTAAGGTTAAGCACATGCCAAAATCTCCCAAATCGAAGAACACTCCGGCACGTGACAAGAAAAACCTCAAACAAGTCCGTAAGTTTAAATAATCCCCTAAGGATTAATTATCCTGAATAAAAAGGAGGGTGTGTCAATTTTGATTGGCACACCCTTTCTGTCGGCACCTTTCTGTCGGCCCTAGGCACTTTAACACTTTTTAATTTCGTTTTTATGAATAATTGACTAAATTTGTGATTGATATAGAGGCTGCTTTCCAAAATCCAAAACCTACCCTTTAAGATTTTCAGGAATTAATTAATTGACAGTCCTATAATGTTCAACTAACTCATGGAGACTCCTATTATGAGAAGAACCATATTCCTTACTCTGGCATTCGCCCTCTCATCGGCAGCTTTTGCTCAGACCCTTCCGGCCATATATCCCAATGTGCCGTTCAACCGTCTCTCCCCGGATGGTAAACTCGTAATGTCGGAAACCTCCATTGTGATGGATTTCTCCACAGGCAAACAGTATTCCTATGTGGAAAAATATAGCGGAGGCAGCGGCAACTGTATTTCTTCCACGGGTGTCATCGTAGGCTATCAGATGGAGACCGAGAAAGCTGCATATTGGAAGGGAGGGTCATGGACGCTTTTACCATCAACTCCCCAGCTCTTGATGTCGTATGCAAATGGCATCACTCCCGACGGGACCCGCATAGTCGGTGCTGTATCAATGTCAGCATACTCGGGCGATTATGAGGGGCAAATGCTCGTGCCTTGTTATTGGGATGTGAATGCCGACGGCACTATCAGTGATCATCATGTCCTCCCTTATCCTAATAAGGACTATACAGGAAGACCTCCCCAATATGTTACGGCTGTAAGAGTATCGGATGACGGTAAAACTATCGCAGGGCAAGTCAGAGATTTCTCCGGGTTTGTTTGTCAACCTCTCATCTATCGCCAGGATGCCAACGGCGATTGGACATATGAAATGCTTCTTGACGAATTGTATTATCCTGCCGGTTTCCAGCTACCCGAAGACCCGGGCGAGGCACTCTCTCAGGAGGATTTTATGACCCCCGAAGAGGTTGAAAAATATGAGCAGGATGTAAACCTTTGGAATATTCTCGGGGGAGATATTTCTACCTACCCGGACATATACGACTATATGACTCAAGAAGAGATTGATGCCTTCACAGAATATTTTCTTGAATGGAGCATAGAATCGGAGGAATACTACAGCAAACTTAGCGAGCTATATGCACTCGTGCCTAATCTTAGCTATAACAATGTGTTTATGAATTCTGACGCATCCCTATATGTATCCACAGACGTAAAGGGATTTTATGATGAATACACGGGGATAAGCATAAAGAACTATACTATTTATGTCATCGATCTGATTACCGGGAACTACACTGCGATCCCTCCCAAAGACGATATTCATCTGACGGCGTCCGCTCTCGCCGACAACGGCACAATCTTCGCCCAAAGTCACAATTTAGAATATAATATCTTCAACGGCTATATCCTCCCTGCAGGTGAAACAGAATTTATCCCCCTTTATGATTATGTGAAATCTACCGATCCCAAAATTGGCGACTGGATGAAGGACAACATGACTCACGACTATATGGCCATCGATCTTGATGACTTCTCTACCTACACTGCCACAACATTGGCCACGGGAGTGCCTTACTGCACACCAGACATGAGCCTGATTGCAGCCTCAATCGCGAATTTCTGGGACTATGAAATTTCCTATACAACCTTCGGATATCTCTACAGTGTTGAGAGCTTGGCGGGAGTCGAAACCATTTCAACCGAAGAAAATATAGGCCTCACGCCACTTTCAGATGGCCGACTCGCAATAAAAGGGGAGCCATCAACGTTGGAAATTTATGCTCTCAATGGGCTCAAAGTCTTTTCACATAAGTCACCGTCAGGAATAATTGAAACGGTATTGCCAAACGGACTTTATGTGGCTCGACTCACTGATAAAGCAGGCAAGAATATCAATAAGAAAATAATAATCAAATAGACCAGCAGATATGAAACGACTAATGACCTTCACGGCCCTCTCAACTTTGCTATGGGCCGGTGTCTCGGCAGCTCCTATTTCTCCGGAGACTGCCCTGAGTCGCCTTCAAAACCAGGATACAACAATACCGGCAACAAGAGCCGGGTCAGCTGAACTCAAATTCACTATGCGCACTCCTGACGGGAGCCCCTCTCTTTACGTCTTCCGTCAGGCTGGCGAGGGTTTCATGATCCTCAGCGCCGATGACGTGGCTGCCCCTCTCCTCGGTTATTCCGACACAGGGACTTTCGACCCCGATAACATCCCGCCCGCCCTACAAAGTTGGCTCAATGGATATCAGGAACAGATTGAATATATGAGGCTCAACGACATCAATGAGACTTTCGAAGAGTCCACTCGTGCTTCTCTTCCTAATTGGTCAGGCGTGGGACCTCTGGTTAAAACCACTTGGGACCAGAATGAACCTTATGACGAGCTATGCCCCAAGATAGGAAATGTGACTTGTCCTACAGGATGTGTCGCCACTGCAATGGCACAAGTGATGAACTATTTCAAGTATCCTGAAAAAGGGCAAGGAAGTATCAGTTATATTTCGGAGGGATCTCAAAATTTACAACTTGAGATGGACTTTTCTGCCACCACTTTCGACTGGGACAACATGCTAAACAACTATGAGAGCAATGTGAATTATCCGGCAAATCAAGTGACAGCAGTGGCCACTCTCATGAAGGCTGCCGGATATGCGGTCAGAATGAATTATAACACAGGTCAGTCGGGAGCCGTCAGCGGATACATCCCCGGAGCTCTTATTACTTATTTCGGTTATGACCCTAGTGCAATGTTCGTATCCCGCAACCAAAAAACATACACAGAATGGGCTACTTTGATTTATAATAATTTGAAAAATGTAGGTCCGGTTATCTATGACGGCGATACAGCCACATCCGGAGGCCACTCATTCGTGTGTGATGGATATAGCAACGGCTTTTTCCATTTCAACTGGGGCTGGGCAGGAGTGAGCGACGGTTACTATCGTCTGGACGCCTTGAATCCCACAGCTCTCGGCACCGGTGGCGCTGCCGGTGGATTCAATTTCCGTCAGGATGCCGTGGTTAATATCCGCAAGCCGCAATCCGGAATTCAACCAGCCCCGGAACAAGTTGTTCTTTCGGGTTCAATCTATGGCACTACGTCCCAGGCCTATCTATATATGCGTATTAATGGATCAAATTATCCGGGCTTCAGATACTACGGCGATTCGGAAATCACCTTCACAGTGGGAGCCCAGATAGTAGAGGCCGATAATGCCAATGCGACACCGCAATATATCCCGGTGACTAACGACACATACTTAGGAAATTATCTTCTAGATCCCGGATATGTGTGTTATTGCGACGGAACCGGACGTTATCCCTTCCCGATGTTCAAACTAAGCTCACTTGATCTAAAAGACAATGTGAAATATAAGGTGACCTGCGCATATCTTCCCGTTGGAGGGGAATGGCAGATAGCCGAAGCGAGCGTTGGATGTTTCAACTATTTCTACATTACCAAGACATCTTCGGGTTACGTTTTCGACAACAAGGAAGTGCTTGAATTTGATTGCACAGAGCTCGTGTCGGAGGAGCAACTCTACGACAGGATTGCAGGCCAGTTCAAGCTTACCATCAAAAATAATACCGACACTGAACTCACTCGCGGCGTGACTCTTCTACTTCTCGATTCTCCGGAGACCAACGCAAACGTTGTCTATCAAAGCGACAGTTTCGTACAGACCCTTGAACCGGGCGAATCCTTCTCTACAAATTGGACCACACAACTCCAAAGTGAGACAACGTTGAGAGCAAGAACCAACTTCTATCCCGCTCTTTATGACATTGACACTGACATGATCTATTATCTCAGTAATGAACCATGGCAGATGTTGACTTATCCCGGTGCGCCTAAATATAATGTGACTGTAGAAATTGAGAACGCCGAGCTGGTAAACAAGGTATATCAAGTGGCAAATGCACAAGATTTCATTGTCAATACAAATCTTTATGTCACACAGGGTATTTTCTCCGAAAGCCTTAATCTTTGGGTTGCAACCCTTGAGAACGGTAGATATTATTATGATCTGATTTACCCGTTAGATTTGAAGATTTTGAATGGAGGCGACCAAACCACCTATACCACACATGTCAACTTTCCGGCAGCTGAAATAGGCAAGAAATATTCAATTCTTATTTATAGTGCCCAAACAGGTTCTTATATCGGAAAGCCGATTGACTTTGTAACCCTCACCAATGCTATCGACGACCTGAAGGCTCCTGAACAGGAAAATTCTGTCACAGTCTTCAATCTCCAAGGAGTTAAGCTACTTGACAAAGCTGATAAATCGGCCCTCTCTTCCCTTGCCCCCGGTCTCTATATTGTCAATGGCAAAAAGGTGTATCTTAAATAACATAGATAAATAGGAGTTATATTCTCCTTGAGTCCATCAAATAAAAATTAGTCCGACAGCCCATCTCTGTCGGGCTAATTTTTTAATATTCTTTTTTTTCGTAATTTTGATGTGGATGTCTACGTCTTCTTTACCGCAGAGTCAAACTCATGACAACACCCTCATTATTGAAAAAGGAAGTGATAGCTGAATTCGACCCCATTTCTCTTGAAGAGATGGGGAAGGTGAAACTCATGAATCGGGTTGACACAAAATATGTGACCCATATAGATCAAATAGAGACTCTTTTGAAATTAGCCTCAGCTCTTTATCGGATTCAGGAAATAGATGGCGAAAGAAATATGCCCTACTATACATGTTATTATGACACTCAGGAATCTGATATGTATTATCAACACCAACGGGGCAAAAAGACAAGACAGAAAATAAGAAGAAGGATTTATGAAGGGAGCCATGATTTGACTTTTTTAGAAATTAAGTCGAAAAATAATAAAGGTCGCACAAAGAAGAAACGTGTCTCAATGGAGGATGACCAAGGAATAGAGGGCTATTCGGAATTTATAGGGGAACATTCAAACTATAATATCGATGATCTGGCACCTAAAATAGAAAATCATTTCTATCGGATCACCCTGGTGAATCATGACATGACAGAGAGGCTTACTATCGACACCGGACTTGAATTCCATAATTTTGAAACAGGAGTCAAGGTGTGTTTGCCCAATATAGGGATTATAGAATGGAAGAGAGATGGCAATAATATAAAATCGCCGTTAAAAGATCTTCTATTCAAATTAAGAATCCATGAGGGTGGGTTCAGTAAATATTGTATAGGAATGGCTGTGACCAATCCCGCGCTTCGTCAAAATAGAATAAAACAAAGATTAAGGAAAATCCAGAAAATTAATCCGATCATTCGAGAAGGGGAGGATCAGGAGGAAGGGCGGATTGCAGGTTTTGAAGCGGGCGACCCAGTCTCAGAAACTTCTACTAAATAAACGGAGACAAGCATCAGGATAATTGCAAGAATTTGCCACCATGAGAATTTATCCTGGCCTATGATATAACTCGCTATTGCCGAGACGATAAGAATTAAGTCGCTGTAAAGTGCCACGACAGTTGCCGACAAAAGTTTCAGGGAAAAATCCTGAAGCAGATAACTGATTGAAGTTGGGAAGATTAAAACAAAAAGGAGGACAAGGAAGGGAGTGGAAAAGAGGGATTTATGAAAAACCTCTGCATCCCATCCGGAAAAACAGACGAGCACAACGGCCCCTATGGCCCCTCCGAAAAAAGTGAGAAAAGAGACCATGGCGCTCCCATATTTGGGAATAAATTTTTTCTCTGTGACCAAATAGCCGGAGAATAGTAAAGCACCCAACAGACAAAACATATTTCCTTTGAAAGGATCGGAGGCAACGTCACTTGTGTGTTGGGTTAACACGCACAGGAGTGCTCCTCCGAAGCCTAAAACCATTCCTATAACTTTCTTCCAAGTGGCTTTTTCCGTTTTTATGATCAGACAAATAATGAAGACGAAAACCGGTTGGAGGCTTATAAAAATTGAAGAGGAAATGGGAGTGGTGTAAGAAAGACCCTCCAGAAGAGCCCACATATACCCGAAGACCAATATTAAACCGGCCAAAAAAAGGAGTCCCGCATCTTTCCAAGAGGGAAGAGGAAACTTTTTTCTGACAAAAATTTCGTAAGCAAGAAAAAATAGAGAACCAAACCCGAGACGGAGTAATACTCCGGTCTGTGGGCTCATCCAGTTGGGCAAAAGAAAACGAAGGGCATTCTGATTGAGGCCGGAGAAAGTCTTGGCCACAAACATCATTATATTACCCTTGAGTTTTCCGTTCATTATAATAACAACTTAAACAGAGGGTGTGACATAAAAATTTACCACACCCTCCTGCCTATGTTTTAAATATTATATCTGCTGAGAAGCAACAGGATTATTATTTCTTATACATCAAGCTTGACTCCACAGCGGAAATTGTGGCAATATCGTAAATTTCGGTTTCCGTGGCGTTTCCATTTACGAAATAAACCGGTTTTTTGAGACCTACCTGAATAGGCCCGATAATCGAACCAATTCCCATGCTGAGTAGGAATTTTCCGGTGACATTGGCTGCAGTCAGATTTGGGAATATAAGGGTGTTGACGTTCTTCCCTTTCAATGTATTGAATGGGAAGCGTTCGTCACGCCTCTTTGTGTCGAGGGCAAAATCGACCTGCATTTCCCCATCGACCTTCAGGTCTGGGTATTTCTCGTGGAGAATTCTAACAGCCTCGGCCACACGGGTGGCTTCCGGTCTTTGCGATGACCCGAAATTACTGTAAGATAGCATGGCCATGACAGGTTCAGAAGCAAAAAACCTGACGCCTTTTTCGCTAAGCCGGGCGATGTCTACGAGAGCTTCCGTGTCGGCATCAGGATTAACCGCAGTGTCGGCAATGAAGAAGGTGCCTTTACGAGTATTGAGCACATGCATTGTTGCGAAATGTTTGAACCCGTCTTGAATACCCACCACCGTTGCAACGTCTTCAGCAATAGATTCGCCGGCTGAGTAAGTAGCGACCACGCAAGAGTCGGCGTCGCCTGATTCAACCATCATCATGCCGAAATAGGAACGGTCGAACATTTTCTCAAGCGCCAGGTCGTAGGTGAACCCGTCGCGACCCTTCTTGGAAGCCAGAATGGATGCATAGCGATGGCGGGTGACTTCCTCGCGGTCGTGGCGAGGATTGATAATTTCCACTCCGGCGAGTTCGAGTCCCAGACGGTTGGCTCGCTTTTCGATCATCTCCTCATTTCCGAGCACCACCGGACGGCATACACCATCGTTGGCAAGTCTAACAGCCGCACGCAGCATATTGTCGGTGTTTCCCTCGCAGATCACGACTCTTCTTGGATCTTCACGAGCGAGTTCGGCCAGGCGCCTCATCATTTTTCCGTCGTCGCCCATAAGCTTGCGGAGCCTTACTTGATATTCCTCCCAGTCTTTTATAGGCCGGCTTGCGATACCCGATTTCGCTGCAGCCTCAGCCACAGCAGGAGCCACACACAGCAGGAGCCGAGGGTCGAGCGGCTTTGGGAGAATATAATCGCGGCCAAATTTTATATTGTTGCGGCCATAGGCTTCGTCGACCACAGCCGGAACCGGGAGACGGGCAAGATCGGCGATGGCATGCACGGCTGCGATCTTCATTTCCTCATTGATGCTCGATGCGCCACAATCGAGAGCACCTCGAAATATATATGGGAATCCAATGACATTGTTGATCTGATTAGGATAGTCGCTGCGACCTGTGGCCACAATCACATCCGGACGTGAATCAATGGCCTCTTCATATGCTATTTCCGGGTCAGGATTTGCAAGAGCAAACACTATCGGTTTTGGGGCCATTGTCTGGACCATCTCCCGAGTCACAACTCCCTTGACACTGAGGCCCAAGAAAACGTCGGCCCCTTCAAGAGCTTCGGCCAGGGTATGAAGGTCGCGAGTGGTTGCAAATTCTTTCTTCTGGGAATTTAGGCCGGGACGGTCAGCGCGAATCACGCCTTTAGAATCACACATGACAACATTCTGCGGGTTAACACCGAGGGCTACATAAAGTCTTGTGCAACTAATTGCCGCAGCTCCAGCACCATTTACTACCAGTTTTATATCCTCGATTTTCTTCCCTTGAATCAAGATGGCATTTAGGAGGCCCGCGGCGGAAATAATTGCTGTGCCGTGTTGGTCATCATGCATTATGGGGATGTTACATTCCTCTTTAAGCCGCCTCTCAATAGTGAAACATTCCGGAGCTTTAATATCTTCGAGATTAATGCCTCCAAATGTGGGAGATATCGCCTTCACGATTTCAATTACTTTATCCGGCTCTTTTTCGTTGATTTCGATGTCGAAGGCATCGAGACCGGCAAAAATCTTGAAAAGAAGAGCCTTCCCTTCCATAACCGGTTTTCCTGCAAGAGCTCCTATATCTCCGAGTCCTAAGACGGCAGTGCCGTTGCTGATGACTCCCACGAGGTTGCCTTTGTTGGTGTAGCGATAAGCATCCTCAGGATTTTGCTCGATTTCGAGGCAAGGGAATGCTACTCCTGGCGAATAGGCTAGCGCGAGGTCTCGTTGTGAGGAATATGGTTTGGTGGGGACTACTTCTATTTTGCCTGGTTTACCCTCTTCATGGTATTCCAAGGCCATTTCTTTTGTGACTTTTGCCATTTTGACGTCGTTTTTTTTGTTTCTGCAAAATTAAAGAATATGGGTAAAAATAAAAAAGCGGAACTTCAAAAGTTCCGCAAAAGGATGTGTATTAATATTTTTTAAATCAAAAGTCAGCAGCAAACATTGTTGACAGTTTGGGTTTGGGCCGGAGCGGGGGTGACGCATGGTGCCGGATTACAAACAGAGTCGGTGGCACAAGGAACCACACCTTCGGGAGTTGCACATGGAACTACCCCTTCTGGAGTGGCACAGGGCACATTAACCGGCACATTACATGGCACTTGATTGCAAACTGTGTCAGGGGCACAAGGGGCAGGCACGCATTGCTCCTGATATTGCGGCTCCGCTTGAGGTGAAGCATAATTCTCTGCATTTAAACTTAAAGCAAACATAGCGCCTAAACCACAAAATAATAAAGCTAACTTTTTCATAGTCATTGTTTTTTTAATTGTTGATATTCTTTAGTATTAACGAATAAAGATTAAAAAGGTTTAAATGGGGGTAAGAAATTAAAAATGTCAAAAATTATTATATATATGGAAAAGACTAATTATTTCGTTAATTTTGTAAATTCAAAGATGGACAAGTTAATAGATACAAAAAAAGCGAGAGATTTCCTGAAGCTTCTCATGGAAAGCGAAAGGATAGTCATGACCTGTCATGTAAGACCAGACGGGGATGCCATCGGGAGCACTTTGGGTCTATGGCATCTATTACGCACACTTGGGAAGGAAGCCACTGTAGTGGTACCTGACAAGGCTCCTCCGAGCCTCTCTTTTCTTCCCGGCTTCAAGGAAATAGGAGTCTATACTGTCCATAAAGAATTCTGTGAGAAAACGATAGGAGAAAGCGATCTCATTATTTGTTGCGATTTTAACATTCCTTCGCGTCAAGACAATCTGGCGCCGGTGGTGCAAAATGCCCGGTGCCGTAAGGTTTTAATCGATCATCACACAGAACCATCAGATTTCACCGACCTCGTATTTTCATATCCCCGGATGTCTTCTACATGTGAACTCGTATTCCGTATAATTGCGGCGATGGGGCTTTATGAACATGTAGACCGTGATTGCGCCACCTGCCTGCTGACGGGCATCATCACCGATACAAGGAATTTCACTGTTAATGTGAAATATCCTGATATCTATGATATTTTGATGCGTCTGCTGGAGAAGGATGTGGATAAAGACAGGATTATCAAAGAGGCCCTCAACACTCGCAGTCTCAATAGTCTGAAACTTGAGGCTTATGCTCTTTCGCAGAAGATGGAAATTTTCCCTGACCATCGATGTGCATTGATTACACTGGATAAGGATGAGCTGAAGGAATTTTCTTATGAGAAGGGCGATACCGAAGGATTGGTTAACAAACCTTTGGAAGTGAAGGGGATGGTCTATAGCATCTTCTTGCGTGAAGATCCCGACTGTGTAAAGATTTCGGGAAGAAGTTGCGACGATTTCCCGGTGTCGGAAATATGCAAGGAACTTTATGGAGGAGGAGGCCATCTTCAGGCGGCTGGAGCCGAATTTTATGGTCCGCTTGAGGAATGTCGGAAAATTCTGGTAGACAATATGAACCGATTCGACAAATATTTGAAATAATGGTAAAGAGACAATATATATTCTTTAGTTTGGCAATGGTCTTGACCGCCGTTTTAGGGAGTTGCAGCAAGAGCCAGAGCTATTCGGAACTTCTGAGGGAAGAGGAACATGCATGTAACTGGTATCTGGCAAGCCGAAATGTATCCCTGGAATTGCCCGACGACCCCTCGGATCTCATCACCGGGTCAACCCTTCGTGAGGATGGGACAATGTGGGGGGAAGAGGCTCCATTCTATAAGCTCGATGCCGATGGCTACGTCTATATGCAGATTGTCAGAGCAGACTACGATGATATGGTGGAAAATGGCGACCTGGTTTATTTTCGCTATCTTCGGCAGAGTATAAAAGACCTATGGGAAGATGTCAGCTCCGATCCGGGGGGAAATAGCGATTACTTGCCAAACGGGACAGCCAGTTTCATATATAAAAACACATATCTTTCCTCCACCACCACCTGGGGAACCGGAATTCAAATGCCATTACAATATGTTGGCTATAATTCTGAAGTTAATTTAGTGCTTAAGAGTTATTACGGTTTTACGGAGGAACAGATCTATTGCGTCCCTTATATCATCAATCTGAAATATTTCAAGCCCGAATATTGAACCGGTAAAATAATCCGGGAATTTTAACAGACTGTCAGGAGCAGCGAACCATAAGAGAAAAAACTTAGAAACAATGGCATTAATAAAATCAATATCAGGGATAAGAGGGACTCTTGGAGGAAGAGCCGGAGAGGGCCTTAGTGGAATAGATATTGTGAAATTTACAGCCTCCTATGCAGGATTCATAAAAAAAAGCCGACCACGAGCCAAAAAAATAGTTGTGGGTCGCGATGCCCGATTGAGCGGTGAAATGGTCGAAAAGCTCGTGGTGGGCACTCTTATGTCTATGGGTCTCGATGTGATAAACATCGGTATGGCCACAACGCCTACAACCGAGCTTGCTGTAGCCGGGAGCGGGGCCGACGGGGGAATCATCATCACGGCAAGCCACAATCCCAGGGAATGGAACGCCCTGAAACTTTTGAATGCCAAAGGAGAATTCCTTAGCGATGCCGAAGGGAAAGAGATTATCACGGAGGCGGAAAAAGGGAATTGGGATTTTTCGGAGGTAGATGATTTGGGCAAGGAATATAAGGATGAGACCTGGGCCATGCGTCATATAGAGATGGTGAAAGGTCTGAAACTTGTAGACTGTGATGCTATTGAGAAGGCCGGATTCACGGTAGCCGTAGACGCCGTCAATTCAGTTGGAGGAATTGTAATCCCTCAATTGTTGAAGACCTTGGGAGTCAAGGATGTGGTGGAATTGAATTGCGAGTCAACAGGAAAATTCGCTCACAATCCTGAACCCATACCAGCCAATCTGACAGAGATTTCCAATCTGATGAAGAATGGCAAGGCCGACGTAGGTTTCGTTGTAGACCCGGATGTAGACCGTCTTGCCATTGTCATGGAAGATGGAGAAATGTTTGTGGAAGAATACACATTGGTGGCAGTGGCTGACTATATTCTGCGTCACACCCCGGGGTCGACGGTTTCAAATTTGAGTAGCTCGAGAGCCCTTGCAGATATTTCCCGGCGTCATGGCTGCTCCTATGCAGCTTCAGCAGTGGGTGAGGTAAACGTTGTTGCCAAAATGAAGGAAACCGGAGCCGTCATCGGTGGAGAAGGGAACGGGGGTGTGATTTATCCCGAACTTCATTATGGAAGAGACGCCTTGGTGGGAGTGGCTCTCTTTCTGACTCTCCTTGCAAAAGAGGGTAAAAAGGTTAGCGAGTTAAAGCAGACTTATCCGGCTTATACAATAGTGAAAAATAAGGTTAGCCTCACTCCCGATATTAATGTGGATAAGCTTCTGGAAGAGGTGAAGGCCAAATTCCAAGGCGAAAAAATCACAGATATTGACGGCGTAAAGATTGATTTCGACGAGGGGTGGGTACATCTCCGCAAATCCAACACAGAACCGATAATCCGGATATACAGCGAGGCGTCTACTCCGGAAAGAGCTGAGGAGCTTGCTCAAACGGTTATGAAGGTGATAAAGAAATAGAGATGATTCAGGATCGATAGCCTATTTAAAAGTCTCCATAAAGAAGAATAGGCGAAAGGATCGATTCAAAGGAGTAGAATTTATATGCTAAAAAGATTTTTTCTAAATGCACTTTCATCTTTTATAGGTGCCTGGGTTGCGATTGTAGTCCTTGGAGCTGTGACGGTGATGGCATTCATCGGACTGATAGCAAAATTGGGCACAAACCAGGGAACACAACAACAGGTGAGCAAAGACAGCGTCATGACCCTAAGGCTTGAGGGAGAGCTTGATGAAGTTTCAATGCCTGTGGATTTCGATTATACGAGCCTGCTTTCCGGAAACATTGAGAAGAAACAATCTCTGACGGAACTTGTCAGCGCCATAGCAGCTGCGGCTGAAAACCGGAATGTGAAGGCCATATATCTTAAATGCAACTCTCTGGTTGCAGCACCGGCTACGTTGAATGCTTTACGCAATGCTCTTCTTGACTTTAAAGAGAGCGGCAAACCTATCATAGCTTATGGCGACATACTTTCGATGGGTGATTACTACATTGCCACTGTGGCCGACTATCTTTATCTAAACCCGGCGGGAAATGTTGGACTTAAGGGTCTCGGAGGAGCGACTCCATTTTTCAAGGGTCTCTTTGACAAATTAGGTGTGGAATTCCAAGTAGTGAAGGTAGGCACCTATAAATCTGCTGTTGAACCCTATATCCATGAGCATATGAGTGAGCCGGCACGTGCTCAGCTCGACACTCTTTACGGAAATATGTGGCATATCATCCTCGACGGGATCTCCTCACAAAGAGCTGAACTGACCCCCGGGAAAATAGACTCTCTTATCAACGAAGACTTTATATTCCTCAGAGAGGGGAAATATGCCCTTCAAGCCGGCCTTGTAGACGGACTCTACTATGAGAGGAGTTTAGACTCGATAATTGCATCTAAAATCGATCGTAAGCCGGAGAACCTGAATTTTATAGATCCGTCGCTCCTGGTGTCAGAAGAGGCTATGTTGATGGGTATCAATCCCCGGAATCAAATTGCAGTGGTTTATGCCAGCGGAGAAATACTTGACGGGGGAGGCGTCAACACAATCAATTACGAACGTTATGTTCCGTTGATTGTGAAGCTTGCCGAAAATGAAAATGTTAAAGGGATGGTGCTTCGTGTGAATTCTCCGGGTGGCTCTGTCTTTGGCAGCGAGCAAATAGGGGAGGCGCTGGACTATTTCCAAAGTAAGGGGAAACCCTTGGCAGTTTCGATGGGGGATTATGCAGCCTCGGGAGGTTACTGGATTTCTTGTTGCGCCAACAGAATATTCGCAGATGAACTAACCATTACAGGTTCTATTGGAATCTTCGGGTTGATACCCAATGTGGAGGGTCTTATGAATAAATTCGGTTTAAATATGGAATTTGTCTCCACCAATCCGCAAGCTGCCTTCCCGAGCCTGTTTAAGCCATTGAACGACAGGCAGCTGGCCGGGATGCAGGAAATGGTGAGTGAGGGTTATGATAAATTCGTTGGTAGGGTTTCGAAGGGCCGCAATATGCCTGAAACCAAGGTGAGACGCATCGGCGAGGGCCGGGTCTGGGACGCGGTGACAGCGATGAGAATAGGACTTGTGGATGAACTTGGGAATCTAAATAATGCCATAGACTGGGTGGCAGGCAAAGCCGGAATAGAAAACTATGAAATAGGCCGTTATCCCCAATATGACTCAAAAGTGTGGGATTTTCTTCCCGACCTTCTCGAAATGAATATGAAGACGAAGTTGAAGGGGGTATTAGAGAAGGAGGTGAGTCCGGAAATGATTGAAGTTGTGGCCAGAATGCTTCAGAGAAAACATGTTCAGGCCATGATGCCGGAGATGAAAGTGAGGTTATGAGAACCACAAAAGACAAGATAATATTGGGTTTGTTGACTCCGGCCTCATGGATTTACGGCGCGGTGGCAGGTCTGCGCAACTGGATGTTTGAGCAGAAATTCCTGAAGTCAGTGGAATACGATATCCCGGTTATCGGAGTTGGTAATCTCACAGTCGGAGGATCAGGTAAAACCCCTCATGTGGAGTATATTGTGAGCCGACTCTCGACCGATTTAAATGTGGCAGTGTTAAGCCGTGGCTATAAACGCAAGACCAAGGGATTTGTGTTGGCCAATGCAAAGAGCACGCCTCAAACAATTGGGGATGAGCCTTATCAGATCTACCAGAAATTTCATGGGAAAGTGAAGGTGGCGGCATGTGAGAGCCGTCGTAAGGGAATAGAGGAACTTCAAAGACTTTTCCCTCGATTAGATGTGATAGTGCTCGACGATTCCTTCCAGCATAGATGGGTCAAACCCAAAATATCGATATTGCTGACCGATTACAGCCGGCCTTTTTATAAAGACAAGGTTTTGCCATTGGGTAGATTGCGTGAAAGCCCGCGACAGGTTAACCGCGCCGACATGGTGATTGTCACCAAGTGTCCTGAAAACCTGCAACCGCTGGATTTCCGGATGGCTTCGAAATATCTCGACTTGATGAGTTTCCAGAAACTCTTCTTCTCTCGCTATGACTATGGACAACTTATGCCGGTTTTTGCTGACGATGCACCATATACTGTAGCTCTTCACGATCTGACGGCAAACGATAGTGTCATGTTGCTGACAGGCATAGCTCATCCACGGTATTTAATAAGGCATGTAAGGCAATATCCATTCAGGGTGAAAGTTGACCATTATCCAGATCATCACGATTTCTCGAAACACGATATCATGGATATAAAAAAGAAATTTGAGAAGATGGGGGGTCAACATAAAATCATATTGACCACAGAAAAAGATGCTGTCAGACTGATGCACAATCCCTACTTCCCAAAGGAATTGAAGCCATTCACCTTTTATCTCCCTGTGAATGTCAGGATGATGAAGGGGGTTGACGACCATGATCTAATTGAAGAAATAAAGGCCGATATATCCCGTCGTGATGTGCTAAAATCGTAAATTATTATTCTTTAAAACTATAGCAACAAAAAACAACATAAGTTTTTAAAATTTTACCCCTAAATTTATCATCTCCGTAAAATATCATAACCATGGAAAAGACATATCTTGAAAAAATAGAGGAATCGGCAGCCTTTTTGCGTTCCAAAGTATCAGACCTCCCTGAAATTGCCATAATACTGGGCACAGGTCTTGGCGACCTTATCAATTATATTGATAACAAAGAGGCGATAGAATATAAGGATATTCCGAATTTCCCGGTCTCCACAGTTGAAGGCCACAGCGGTAGACTTATTTTTGGAGAACTCGGCGGCAAACGTGTGATGGCTATGCAAGGGCGTTTCCACTATTATGAGGGCTATGACATGAAGCAGGTGACCTTCCCGGTAAGAGTGATGCAAAATCTCAAGATCAAGAAGCTTTTCGTCAGCAACGCTGCAGGGGGAATGAATAAGGAATTCAGAGTGGGTGATGTCATGGTCATCACCGACCATATCAATCTATTCCCTGAAAATCCATTGAGAGGGAAGAATTTTGAGAAGCTCGGCCCTCGTTTCCCGGCGATGACAGAGGCTTATAGCGCAAAGATGATAGCACTTGCAGATAAAATAGGCACGCAGAAGGGAATGAGATTGATGCACGGAGTGTATGTAGGCACATCCGGGCCTACCTTCGAAACACCAGCAGAGTATGAATTTTTCCGGATTATAGGTGGTGATGCTGTGGGGATGTCCACTGTTCCAGAAGTGATTGTTGCCAATCATGCCGGCATCGAAGTGTTTGGGGTTTCGGTGATCACCGACTTGGGTGGAAAGGATATCAAAGAAGTTCCGACCCATGAAGAGGTGCAAAAAGCTGCACTGAAGGCTCAGCCTAATATGACATCTCTAATCACAGAAATGTTGCGTCAATTGTAAAAATCCGATTGGGCCATGGCAGAGAAAGAAACGGAGATAAACGATCTTGGAGAGTTTGGCTTGATTGATAGGCTCACCAAAGACTTTCCTATAAAGAATGAGGAAACCAAACTGGGAATAGGCGACGATGCAGCCGTCTTGACTTTTGGAGAGAAGGATGTGGTTGTGACTACAGACTTGCTTCTTGAGGGTATACATTTCGATTTGCGCTACGTGCCATTGGAGCATTTGGGATATAAGTCTGCGATAGTTAATTTCAGCGACATATATGCCATGAATGCTACACCCCGCCAAATCACAGTGAGCTTGGGAGTCTCCAGCCGGTTCACAGTGGAGCATCTTGACAGACTCTATTCCGGCATTCGGCGTGCATGTGAAATTTATGGAGTCGACCTGGTGGGAGGAGATACGAGCGCCTCAGTGACAGGCCTTGTCATTAGCATCACTTGTATAGGGGATGTGGAAAAGGGACAGGAGGTAAGAAGATCAGGAGCCAAACCCACTGATATTATTTGTGTCAGCGGAGACCTCGGGGCCGCTTTTATGGGTTTGCAACTCCTGGAAAGAGAGAATTCCGTGGCTGCAGGTCAAAAAGACTTCCAGCCAGATTTTTCCGGTAAAGAATATATTTTAGAGCGTCAGCTCAAGCCGGAAGCCCGACGGGATGTCGTGGCTATGCTTCGTGAAAAGGGAATAAAACCCACTTCAATGATAGACGTTAGCGACGGCCTGTCGTCGGAGCTTCTCCATATATGCAAAGAGAGCAACGTGGGTTGTAGAGTCTACGAAGACAAAATCCCCATCGACTATCAGACTGCCCTTATGGCAGAGGAATTCAATATGAATCTGGTCACTGCGGCAATGAATGGAGGAGAAGACTATGAATTATTGTTTACAGTGCCTTTGTCTGAGCATGAGAAGGTGGAGAAACTCGAGGGAATAAAAATGATAGGCTATGTGACGGCTCCCGACTTGGGGGCTGCCTTAGTGGCCCGTGACGGTTCGGAAATTCCAATCAGAGCCCAAGGGTGGAATGCCTTTAATAGTGGTAATTAACATTTTTTTGTTAAAGAATATTAAGGCTTTAAAATGTTTAACTAAAGAAGATAGATATTATTGAAGGATAATATCTATTTTTGCATTCGCTCTCAGGGGTGCATTTATTTATGTTCCGGAGAGACAAATCAAGAAAAAAATAAAGAGACAAAAATAAAGAAATGAGTGAGACAGTCAACATCAGGGAACTCAATGACCTGATAGCCTCGAAAGCGAGTTTTGTGAGTTTGATTCGTTCAGGGATGGATCGCCGCATCATAGGTCAGAAGCATCTTGTGGACTCATTGCTTATAGCGTTGTTGTGTAACGGCCACGTGCTTCTTGAGGGAGTCCCGGGACTTGCAAAGACCTTAGCCATAAAGACCTTGGCCTCATTGGTGGATGCCAAATATAGCAGAATACAATTTACGCCCGACCTTTTGCCGGCCGACGTGGTCGGCACGCTTATTTATAGCGTCAAGAACGAAAGTTTCGAAGTGAAAAAGGGTCCTATATTTGCTAATTTCGTGCTTGCCGATGAAATCAACCGTGCCCCGGCAAAAGTGCAGAGTGCCTTGCTTGAAGCCATGCAGGAACGACAGGTGACAATTGGCGATGAAACGTTCCGGCTCGACAATCCCTTCCTGGTGATGGCAACCCAAAACCCTATAGAACAGGAAGGAACCTATCCTCTCCCGGAAGCGCAAACCGACCGTTTCTTGTTAAAGGTGGTTATTGGCTATCCCAACAAGGAGGAGGAAAAGGCTATTATTCGCCAGAATATCACATCGACTGCTTCACCCATCACTCCGGTGGTTCATCCAGAGGAGATCGTTGAGGTCCAGAAGATAGTAGAGAAAATATATATCGACGAAAAAATTGAAAACTATATAGTAGATATAGTATTTGCCACCCGCGAGCCTTCAAAATTCGGGCTTGCAGACCTCTCCAGCATTATTTCATACGGGGCATCTCCCAGAGCCTCTATAAGTCTTGCTCTGGCCTCAAGAGCCTACGCATTCCTTCAGGGACGCGGATATGTTATTCCTGAGGATGTGCGTTCAGTTTGCCACGATGTCATGCGCCATAGAATCGGACTCTCCTATGAAGCGGAAGCCAACAATATAAGCGCCGACGAAGTAATCACGGCAATCCTCGACAAGGTGGCAGTGCCATGATCCGTAAAAGATAATTTAGAAGAAAATCATTAATACTTATTAATGAACGCAAAGGAACTTCTTGAAAAGGTCAGGAAGATAGAGATCAAGACGAGGGGCTTGAGCCAGAATATCTTCGCCGGCGAATACCACACAGCCTTCAAGGGCCGGGGAGTGATATTTTCTGAGGTAAGAGAATATCAGCCGGGTGATGATATCCGAGATATAGACTGGAATGTGACAGCGCGCCACAACCGTCCCTATGTTAAGGTCTATGAAGAGGAGCGGGAATTGACAATGATGCTCTTGATAGATGTTAGCGGAAGCAGCGATTTTGGTGCCGTCGGTGAAAGTAAAAAGGAGAGGATTGCTGAAATTGCCGCTACACTTGCTTTCTCCTCGATCCAGAATAATGACAAAGTTGGAGTCATCTTTTTTAGCGATAAAATCGAGAAATTCATTCCGCCAAAGAAGGGAAGAAAGCATATCTTGCTGATAATCCGCGAAATAATAGACCTTGAGCCAACCAGTCGAGGCACAAATATCGATGTAGCCCTTAAATTTATGACTAATGCCTTGAAGAAACGTTGCAGTGCGTTCCTTCTAAGCGATTTTATCGATAATCACGATTATTTCTCAAGCATGTCTATTGCTAACAGGAAGCATGATCTTGCGGCAATCCAGGTCTACGATCGTAGAGACGCGACGATGCCGGATGTGGGCCTTGTAAGAGTCAGAGACATGGAGACAGGAGCCGACCGATGGATCGACACTTCATCAGCCCGAGTCAGAAGGGCTTTCGACAAAGCCTGGTATGAACGGCAACAAAAGATTTCATCGATTTTGACCAGATGCGGAGTAGATATGGCCACTGTCACAACTGATGAAGATTACGTGAAGGCACTCCTTTCCCTGTTCCATAATAGAAGTGCCCGAAGATAAAATTGATAGCAGGGCTCAAGTTAAAATAAGGATAAATAATTTGGGAAAAAGAACCATAGGAGCGTCTGAGGATATAAAAGAATCTGAACTATAGATGTTGAAACATATAAGAATATTTTTTCTGATTTTGTCTTTTAGTCTTGCCGGAGCGACGGGGAGAGGAGCCAATCTCTCAATCACTGCAAGGCTTGACTCGGTCAACGTCTTGATGGGTAATCTCAATACGTTGCATCTTGAAGTGGTGGAAAATGTCGGGACACAAGGGCGGCTCAATATATTTCAAGAAATAGATAGAGCCAGGGGATATGCTGCCCTCTGTGGCGACAGCGTAGAATTAAGCACCTCCTACAAGATTGATACCCTTGAGTTGGGCTCGGGCAAAGTGCAACTGAATTATTCCATACCTGTTCAGGCCTTCGATTCAGGCACATATACTCTTCCTCGGTTTGTCTATTATGCGGGAAGAGACTCTGCTATGTCGAATTCATTGACCTTCAATGTCTATCCTGTCGATGTCACTGCCGAGGATCCGATAGCAGGGTTTGCTCCAGTGGTAGGACCCGACGGGAGCAGGTTTTATGACTGGTTGCCCGACTGGTTGCTCGATTTCTGGTGGATATGGCTCGTGATTTTCCTTGCTATTTGTGCATTCCTTTATGGCATGAAGAATTTCAAGAGGCAAACTCTCCCCTTCATTTCACCAAAAGTTTTACCCAAACCCTGGGAAATTGCATTGGGTTCTTTGCAGCGGCTTAAAACCCGCAAACTTTGGGAGCAAGGAATGGAGAAGGAGTATTTCACCGAGCTCACCGATATCCTACGTGTCTATCTCTTTGAGAGATTTGGCATCAATGCCATGGAGATGACAACTAAACAGATAATGGATAAAATCTACGACAGTGATTTGCGTGCGAAGAAAGACTACGTTAAACAAATCTTGAATGTTGCGGATTTTGTGAAGTTTGCAAAAGTTAGACCTTTGCCTGCCGACAGTATAGCGGCCTATGATAATGCAGTGAAATTTGTGGAGGAGACAATCCCGAGTGAATCCGTCGGAGAGGGTTTAGAACAAACACAGGAAGGAGGGGATGAGTGATGAAACATCCCGGCCTGCTTTTTCTTTTTTTACTTTATGTGCCTTTAATAGCATGGTACATATGGAAACACCGGAACGCCAACCCTTCGCTTGGGATTTCGACCTTAATGCCTGTAGCAAAATTGCCAGTGTCGTGGAAGCAATGGCTTCTCCATTTCTGTTTTGCATTGCAACTGGTAGCGATAGGAGGGTTAATAGTTGCCCTTGCCCGACCCCAGACACATGATAATTTCAACACTTCCCGTATTAACGGGACAGATATAGTCTTGGCTTTGGATATCTCCGGAAGTATGATGGCAAAGGATTTCACCCCTTCGAGGTTTGCGGCTGCTAAGGATGTTGCTTCGAAATTTGTCAACCATCGTGAACATGACAATATGGGTCTGGTGGTTTTTGCAGGAGAAAGCTTATCTCTGATGCCGCTGACCAACGACCGGGGAGCCCTTATCAATGCTATCGATAATATCAACATGGGAGATCTCACTGACGGCACAGCCATAGGCGATGGATTGGTCAGCGCTATAAACCGCATAGTGTCGGGAAAGGCAAGATCGAAGAGTATAATCCTTTTGACCGACGGAACGAACAATGCAGGAGAGGTGCCTCCAGCTACAGCGGCCCAAATCGCCAAGCAAAAGGGTGTGAGGGTTTATACAATCGGAGTGGGCACCAACGGGAGCATCAAAATACCCGATCCTTACGGCTTTTCTTCAACCACTATAGAGACGAAAATCGACGAGGAATCTCTCAAGGAAATAGCCCAGGTGACTAACGGGAAATATTTCCGGGCTAAGGATGAGAAGGTTTTAAGGAAGGTTTTCGATGAAATCGATAAGTTGGAAAAAAGTGTGCTCGATGTTGACAGGTTTACTTACACAGAAGAGAATTTTGAACCTTGGATTCTGCTCTCCCTCTGTTCATTGGGCCTTTATCTTCTCTTAAGATACACTATTTTAAGAAGAATTCCCTAATGGAAGAAAATGACGGGATGTAACAATATTTATAGAAGGAACACAAATGTTTAGTTTCGCACATAGCGGTCTTTTATTTCTACTGCTGCTCATACCCTTTTTTGTCATTTTGTATGCATGGGCACGGTATGCAAGAAACAGGAAACTGAAGAAATTCGGGAATCCGGCCACTCTTTCTCCCTTGATGCCGGAAGTTTCGCCCTTCAAGCCACCTTTGAAACTCACCATAGAAATGGCGGCTCTTTTTCTGATAATATTCTGCCTGGCCAGACCTTGGGGAGGTGTAAAAGACGAAAAAACCGTGAAAGAGGGTATTGAGGTGATTATCGCCGTTGATGCAAGTAATTCCATGTATGCCTCATCCACGTCTGACGAAAAAGGTAGCGACCGAATGCGCACAGCTAAACTGATGCTTGAAAAACTAATCAATCGACTCGACAACGATAGAGTGGGCTTGATTGTCTATGCCGGTGACGCCTATACGCTAATTCCTGTAACCAATGATTATGTGTCGGCAAAAATGTTTTTGAATTCGATCGATCCCTCTCAGATAGACAATCAGGGCACTGACATATCATCGGCCATAAGAATGGCAACAACTTCTTTTAGCGAGGATAAAAACATTGGGAAGGCCATAATATTGATAACTGATGCCGATGAGCTGGAAGACGAGCAAGGGGTCATGGCGGCAGCCCAGAAAGCAGCCCACGACGGAATTCAGATTGACGTGGTCGGTCTCGGGAGCAGCGTGGCAGTGCCTATCCCCTTGAAAAACGGTGGATATTTAATGGATCCCTTCACGGGGGAGAGAGCCATGACCGCTTTAAACGAAGACTTGGCTGCCGCTATAGCTCAAGCAGGACATGGAATATATGTGAATGCTTCCAACCGGGAGGCTCTCAATGAGCTCGACAAGCAATTGGAAACCCTCAAGAAAGCATCATTGGAGTCGAATATTTCGGCTGTACACGATGAAATATTTCCCATTTTTGCTGTTTTTGCATTGGCTTTGCTCGTATTAGACATTTTTATCCTCGATCGAAAAATCGGATGGCTGGATAAAATCACCTTCTTTAAGAAAGAGTCTGCATGAAAAAATATATAAAGTTACTGATAACAGTTGCTCTATGCATTGCATCAGGGAGCTCTATGATGTTGGCGGCCGACAAAGAAGAAACAACGGTTTCAACCAAAAAAGAGCGTAACCGGATCACGAAAGGCAATAAACTCTATGAAGAGGGAAAATATTTGGAGGCTTTACGTCAATATCAGGAGGCTCTTGAACAAAATCCGGCTTCAGTAGTAGGAAGATATAATCTTGGCCTGACCGAGATAACGGTTGGATCTAATCCCAACGACACTTCTGAAACTGCAAAAAAGATACTTGCTTCGGGACTCAAGAACATGGAACAGGTGGCAAACCTTGGGCAGCGTCGCCCTGACTTAGCATCGAAGGCCAACTATAATTTAGGAAATGTTGCTTTCAATTCCGAAGACTATCAAAAGGCAATAGACTATTACAAGAGGTCTTTACGCCTCAATCCTCAGGACGACAATGCCCGTAGAAATTTAAGGATTGCTCAATTGAAGCTTCAGAATCAAGATCAGAATCAAGATCAGAACCAGGATCAGCAGGACCAACAAGACCAACAAGATCAACAGGACCAGCAAGACCAACAGGACCAGCAAGATCAAAATCAAGACCAGAACCAGGATCAGCAAGATCAACAACAACAACCACAAGAACAGCAACTTAATCAGCAGACTGCCGAGCAGATTTTGAATGCTATAGAAAATAAAGAGAATCACACCAGGGCTCGTGTTGCCGGCCAAAATGCTGAAAAGAGCAGGCAACGCAACAAAAATCGCAAAAATTGGTAAAGGCCCGAAATGAGAATGTCTAAAAGTCTTACGGGGAAAAAAATCTGAGGGGCAATAGACCGGTAGCGTGTTGGCAAAGAGATGATGAAAAAAATTTTTTGGATTATATTGCTTTTATTGATATCCGGGATCACGGAGTTGTGGGCCCAATCGGTGACGCTTTCAGTATCGCCGGCACGTGGCCATAGGGAAATTTCGGTGGGTGACCTTTTCTACATTACAATTAATGTGAAGGATGTGGCCGGAAATCCCGAAAAGCCTTCAGAGGTGGCAGGAGCCAAGGTGATATATTTCGACCGCACCGGTCAGTCCTCAAGTTTTTCAAGCATTAACGGAAAAGTGACCCAGAGCACGAGCTACACCTGGACCCTTACTGCACGAGCTCAACAGGAAGGGACTTTTTCCTTTGGCCCTGTCACGGTGGGAGGTGTCAAAAGCAACACCGTCAATTATGCCATCGGAGCCCCTATGCCAACCCAAGTCCCTCCAACACAAGGCAAAGGCGCTTCTTCTCCTAATGGAGCCCAAGGTGGCGATAAACCGGAATATATTGGGAAAGGAGATGGCAATCTTTTCATGCGAGCCGAAGTTTCTCAGGCCTCAGCCTATGTGAATCAGGCTATTCTTTATACTGTTAAGTTATATTCAACCTATGATGCCATAAAATTCATTGGAGCAACCGCTTCTCCGAAATTCGACGGCTTTGTGGTGGAAGAATCGAAAGATATCTCAACATCTCTTGAATATGAAACCTACAACGGGAAAACCTACGCCACGGCTATCATAGCTCGATATATCATATTTCCCCAACACGAGGGGAAACTCTCAGTGAAGGGCAATACATATACCGTGAGCGTAGATCAGCGTGAATATTACAGAGACCCGTTTGGATTCTACGGCCAGATGTCTGTGTCGAAACCCATGCAACTAAACGTGACCCCTAACGAACTTACAGTCAATGTCAAGAGTTTGCCGCAACCTGTGCCACAAGATTTTTCCGGAGGTGTAGGAGATTTCAAACTCACCTCTTGGTTGCCTGTTCAAAAATTCATAACCAATCAAGTTTCCTCGATCGTTTACACTGTTGAGGGAAGCGGAAATATAAAATACGTCACTCTTCCTGATTTACAAAAAATCTATCCTTCAGAGCTGGAGGTTTATACTCCGACTACCGAATCGAATGTGAACGTGGGAAGCCATAATGTGTCGGGAAAAGTTAAGTTTGATTATTCTTTCATGCCGTTGGAATGGGGCAATTATAGACTTCCCGACGTCAAACTTGTCTATTTCAATCCTGCTACCGGGAAATATGAAACGTCGGTGGCTCAAGGCTATTCCATTGCAGTGGAAAAGGGTAGCGGTTCGGAAAAATCACAGGTGAAAACTTCGGCCGCATTTGACCCCACACTAATGGCCGTTAAAACCAACCTTTCCTTCAACCATCGTCCATATGTCTATGGATTCTTCTATTGGTTATTTTATATAATACCAATAGGAGGAATCATTATAGCCTATGTCAGCTATAGGTCTTATCTCTCTGCCAACTCCGACCTAGTGGCTGTCAGGAGCCGCAAAGCCAACAGGATGGCTCGACGACGCCTCAAGAGAGCTTATTCATACATGAAAGCGGGAGACAAAAAAGGATTCCTGGATGAAATTCTTTCCTCTTTGTGGGGATATCTTGGCGACAAATTGAATATTCCCACTTCCGAGCTCAGCAGAGACAATATCACCGGGGAATTGGCTATGAGGGATGTTTCTGACGAAGAGACCAAGCAATTAATCAGGCTGATCGACGATGTGGAATTTGAAAAGTATGCACCCGCGGCCTCTGCAACCGAAATGAATGATATCTACGACCGCACAATAGAAATGATGAACAGTCTGGAAGAGAGTTTCAAATGACAATCAAAATGAAAAGCATAAGATTCATAATATTTTTGATTGCAGTTTCGGTTGCTTCGCTCTCTGCACGCAGTCAAGAACCTACAATCGGAATGGCTGATTCGGCCTATAATTCGGGGAATTACCGGAGAGCTATAGAAGCCTATAACGCAGTGGCTGAAACCCAAGGCGTCTCGGCCCCATTATTGTTTAATCTGGGGAACGCCTATCTTCAGGATGGCGATTATGGCAATGCCATGTTAAGCTATCAAAGGGCGCATAAACTTGATCCCTCCAATAAAAGGATAAAGACGAATCTTGCCTATCTCACCGGTAAGGTGGAAGATGCCAACAAGGCTGAACAAAAGGGGAAAAGAAAGAAAGTGACAGAAGACACGCCGAATTTTTTTCAAAGCGTCAACACCACTATCAGTCGCAACACATCGAGCAACACTTGGGCAGCCTGGGCGGCAGGCAGTTTTCTCCTTTTTTCCGGATGTGTCTGCTTGTATCTATTCAGCTCCAACGTGATGTTACGAAAAACAGGTTTTTTCGGAGGATTCATTCTTTTAGGTATCAGCATGGTGACTCTTGTTTGTGCCTATGCCGGAGCCGCTGAGGCTGAGAGTCACGACTATGGAGTAGTGGTGGCCTATAAAGCCATGTTGCAGACCGAACCTTCACAAGAAGCGGATTCCGAAAAAAACGAAGGGGTCTTGACCCGAGGCACCACAGTCAGAATTATCTCCGAGGAGACCGACGCTGAAGGGAGGGTCAATTGGTATAAAGTAAGGCTCAATTCCGATTATATCGGTTGGCTTGAGGCAAAAGATGTAACTGTGTTTTAAGTTATATGTTGTAAAACACACGCATATAAATACTCTTTTCTTTGCAAAAGGGGGAAATAATCTTTAAATTAGCAAAGTAAAACCAGCCAACAAATAAAAATTAAAGATATGAGTAAAACAATCACATTCAACGAGCTCCGCAGGCTCAAAGACAGCCTTCCCGATGGGGCTACCCATCGGATTGCCGATGAACTCAATCTCACGGTTCAAACAGTGAGAAATTATTTTGGAGGAGTCAACTATCAGTTTGGTAAAAATGTCGGCATGCACATCGAACCGGGGCCCGATGGAGGTATTGTAGTGCTTGATGACACCACTATCTACGATATGGCAGTTAAAATCCTTGAAGAACAAAACAAGGAGGACTGAACAAATTTTCAGCAACGTCATCAATTATAGACTCGACAAATTAATAAACAACATTTATGGCGTTTCGGAATTTTTCCGAAACGCCTTTATGACATATGGACGACAAATTCATAACCTTGGCCATCCATACCCCGGAACATGCCATGGCCCTCAAGCGTATCCTCGAAGCTCATGGAATGGAGGTGAAGCTACATAAGTATGTAGCCTCTTCCGCTCCAATTGCAGTGGGAGTAAGAGTAATGATCTGTGAGAAAGACCTTCCGATGGCTCTTAAAGTTACAGAGAGTATCGAGCATTTGTCGACTTTAAACCTCGACAATATCCTTTCGGGCCACAAGGGAGAGTTGCTTCTACCGGTGGATTTCAATGAATATTGCCTTTGCGCTTGCAAGGCCGGTTTTGACATAGCTGCACATCTGCAATTGCAACCGGTGTTGATCCATGCTTATCCCACTCCGATTTTTAATCCTTCATTCTCTTTAGACGAGGCTGCCAACCTGGGAGTTGACAATTCTTTGGAGGAAGAATACAACGAGGCCGAAATGAATCGGGATTTCCAGAAACAGGGACGCAAAAAAATGAAGGATCTCATTTCCAAACTCCATGAAGAGCAGAAAAACGGGAATATACCTGATTTGAATTTCAAAGCCTTGATGGAAGATGGAGTGGCCGAAGATGTCATCAAAGAATATTGCCGGATGTCGCCTCCGGCTCTGGTAGTAATGGTGACCAGGGCTAAGGAGAAAAAGGGAGAACAGCTTATCGGCAGCGTCACGGCTGAAGTGCTCGACGATTGCAAGGTGCCGGTGCTCTCCATACCAGAAAACTGTAACTTCACTTTAATCAAAAACCTCAAGGAGGTGATTTTTCTTTGCAATATCGACCAACATGATCTGATTGCGGTCGACACCTTCATGAGGATGTTTGACTATCCCGACGTAAATATCACTCTGATACCCGTCAATGAAAAATCTGACAAGCAAATAAAGACTAAATTGATTAGTCTTAAGAATTTCTTCAGCAAGACATATCCGGCCGCTCATTTCTCTACAGCGATTTTCCCGGCAAAGACCTTCATGGCAGATTTTAATCATTATGAGTCTCAGCGTGGCACGGAACTTATAGTGGTGCCTAACCGTCGGAAAAATGCTTTCATGCGGTTATTCAATCCCGGCATTGCCCACCGGCTCCTCTTTGAACGTGACCTCCCGTTGCTCGCTTTGCCGATTTGAAAACCTTTCTTTGCCTATCAAAAAAGAGAGTCTTTTTTTTAATTCGAAATATAATTATCATGACTATAACCAAACAGTTAAAGATTGCCACTATGGCAGCATTAGTTTCTATATTTGCAAGTTGTGGAGGTAGTTCGAACCTCAAATATCCGGTTGCTCCCACTGACAATAATGTTTCAGACAATTATGATGGTCTGAAAGTGGCCGATCCTTTCCGACCCTTAGAAAATGACACCGCACCTGCAACCCTGGAATGGGTGAAGGCTGAAAATGCACTGACAGAATCTTATCTAAAAGGAATTCCTTATCGGGAAAATATCCGCCACCGACTCACCGATCTCAATAATTATAAGAAAACCGGCCTTTTATCAAAAGAGAAAGACGGAAGATATTATTTCTTTGAAAACAATGGGTTACAAAACCAGAGTGTCTTATACAGAAAAGACACTCCCCAGGGAGAGGCGAAAATTTTTTTAGATCCTAACACATTGTCGGACGATGGAACAGTGGCTCTTCAAGGAATCATGATGAGCAATGATGGGAAATACACTGCCTACGTGATTTCAAGAAGCGGCTCAGACTGGAATGAAATATTCGTGCTCGACACAGAGACCGGAGAGTTATTGCCTGATCATATAGAATGGGCAAAATTCACAGGAGCAGAATGGCAGGGAGATGGCTTCTACTATAGTTCCTATCCTAAGCCGGAAGATGGGAAAGAATTCTCAAATGCAAATGAAAACCACCAAATATATTACCATAAAATTGGCACCCCTCAGAGCGAAGATACTCTGGTCTATGAAGATCGGGAAAATCCTCTTCATTTTCATTCGGCATATGTCCCTAAATCAGAGGATTATCTTTTTGTGACGGCCAGCGGAGAGGGTAATGGCAATGCCTTGATGTATAAAGACCTTAGAAAAGGAGGCGACTGGATATCGATCGAACCGACCCAGGATTACGAGATAGGATTAGTGGATGTGGAAAAAGACAAGGCTTTGGTTTTGACTAATTGGAAAGCCTCCAACAATCGATTGATGGAGATAGATCTGAAAAAACCGGCTAAAGAAAACTGGAAAGAGATTTTGCCCGAAGGTGAGGCAGTGGTGAAGAATGTCTATCCTGCCGGAGGAAGGCTCTTGGTTCTGATGGAAAAAGATGCCTCCGATAAGCTATATGAATATGATCGCGACGGCCTCTTAATCCGTGAAATATCCTTGCCCACTTTCGGATCTATAGGTATATCTGCCGATAAGGATTCCGATGAAGTTTATTATTCCTTCGTGTCGTTTGTCTCTCCTTCTTCTCAATATTCATTAGACCTTAAGACCGGTGAGAGCAAACTTATTTATCAAACGGCTTTGGAGGGCTTTAACCCGGATGACTATGTGACCGAGCAAGTGTTTTACACTTCCACAGACGGCACTAAGATACCGATGTTTCTGACTTATAAAAAGGGAATGGAGAAGAATGGTCAAAACCCGGTCTATCTCTATGGCTACGGAGGATTTAATGTTTCTCTAACGCCCGGTTTTTCACCCAATCGCCTGTTATGGCTTGAAAACGGCGGTATATATGCCCAAGCCAACCTCCGGGGAGGTTCTGAATATGGCGAGGAATGGCATCAGGCCGGCACTAAACTCAACAAGAAAAATGTGTTTGAAGATTTCATCTCTGCGGCTCAATATCTAATTGCAAACGAATACACGTCGCCGGATAATCTTGTGATAGAGGGGGGCAGCAATGGAGGTCTGCTTGTGGGAGCCACTGTGAATATGCGACCCGATTTATTCAAGGTGGCAATTCCCAGGGTGGGAGTGATGGACATGATGAGATATCATTTATTTACAATTGGTTGGAATTGGGCTTCAGATTACGGACGCAGCGATGACTCAAGGGAAATGGCCGACTATCTCTATTCTTATTCCCCGCTTCATAATATCAAGAATGATGGCACTCCCTATCCGGCAATATTGGTGACAACAGCTGATCACGACGATCGTGTCGTCCCGGCCCATTCATTCAAATATGCTGCACAGCTTCAAGCCTCCGACACAGGATCTGCTCCCAAACTCATAAGGATAGATTCCAAAGCGGGCCATGGAGGGGGGAAACCGATATCAAAAGTTATCGACGAATATACTGATATCTACTCGTTTATCTTTAACAATCTTGACTTGGAACCGATAAAAAAATAAACCTAATATTCTAATTCAATCTCAATGGATTTGTCAAGTCTTTTGGGATAAAAAAGGAAAATGTGGTCGGCCTAATTAAGGTCGACCACTGTTATTCCTGCGCCACCAAAACGCACGTCTTCGTCATGGAAATCCTTCACATTGGGGTTCGCCCTTAATTGCTCTCGTATGAGAGTGCGAAGGATGCCATGGCCTGTGCCATGAAGGATACGTACTCTAGCGGCATTAAACTGGAGGGCATCGTCGAGAAAATAAGTTATTGCCTGCAAGGCTTCATCAGCCCTGAACCCTCTTACATCTATATCATTTTTGAAATTAAGCTGGCGTTGCCGACTCCCGGAGGAGTCTACGGAACTCTGAGATGAGACCATAGTTTGATTGGATGCAGAAGCTTGAGGTTTCTTGGCCGGGATGAGTTTTTTGAGGTCTGTCACCGTGCGGAGGCTTCCGAAAGCCACCTCTGCTTTATTTCCCTGGATTGAAATTATCGAACCGATCACACCTGAATTTTCCATTTTCACAAAGTTGCCCGGGGCGAAAGTGGGAGCTTGTCCGGTGAGATTGGTCTTTAAAGAGTCTGATTCTTGTTTTTTCCTTCGGCTTTTATGCTTTAACGGCTTGAGGGCCTCAGGCAATTTCTCAGGAGCCTGCTCTTGTTCCAATGATTTTTTATATTCATCAAGTTGCTTCCTGACCTCTTTCGATTTTTCTTTTTCGGCCTGCGATTTTCTTATTTCATGTATGGAACGTTCAATTTGGGTGTTAACTCCCTGTAGGATTTCTCGAGCCTCTTGACGAGCATCGTGGAGAATGGTGGCCCGTTGTTTCTTTAATTCGTCGGCTCTGTTTTCATAGTCTTCAAGAAGGCGGTTGAGTTTATTTTCCTTTTCCTTTATTTCAAGGCGTTTGTTTTTCCAATAACGTTTATCGCGTTGAATGTCGAGGAGAAATCGTTCGCTGTCTACATATTCTGAACCCACAAGGTCTTTGGCCTTGTCGACCACTTCAGAGGGCAATCCTATATTTCTTGCAATTTCGAGAGCGAAAGAACTACCCGGTTCGCCCACAGAGAGTTGGAAGGTGGGGCGCAACTGCTGACGGTCGTAAAGCATCGCTCCGTTGATAAAACCTTCCTCATTTTCTGCAAACACTTTAAGATTCTGATAATGGGTCGTGATAACTCCGAAACAACCCGACCTTCCCAATTTCTCCAGAATGGATTGAGCTAATGCAGCTCCTATCTGGGGTTCTGTGCCGGAGCCCATTTCATCAGTGAGGATTAATGTTTTGTTGTTGGCATTCTGAAGGAAGAATTTCATGTTGGCGAGATGGGAGGAATAAGTGCTGAGATCGTTTTCCATCGACTGCTCATCGCCAATATCTATGAAAATATTTTTAAACACCCCCATGTGGGAATTGGAGTAGAGAGTGGGGAGTAGTCCGCATTGCATCATGTATTGCACCGTTGCGACAGTCTTGAGGCTAACAGATTTCCCTCCTGCATTGGGACCCGAAATGACAAGAATCCGTTTTTTTTGATCCAATCTAAGATTCATGGCTATCGCTTCACGTCCATGTGTCCGAAGAGTCAGCAACAAACCGGGATGTATTGCATGAAACCAATCTAATTCGGGTTCCTGTTCTATTGTGGGTAATTCTCCTCCTGTCTCAAAGGCAAAAAGGGCTTTGGCTTTAATAAAGTCGTAAAGAGCCAGGAGGTGACAACCGGAAATAATATCTTCCGAATGGGGACGCATCAAATCAGTGAGAGATGTAAGAATTACGATGATTTCCTGCTCTTCCTCGTTTTGAAGTTCCCGGAGTCTGTTCCCGGCCTCCACCACTTCCGATGGTTCTATAAAGACCGTTTTACCGGTGGCGCTTGTGTCATGCACAATCCCTGTAAGACCTCTTTTATTGGCAGCAGAAACAGGCACCACCATTCTCCCTTCCCTTAATACAGGAGTGGTTTCCTTATCTATTATCCCTTGACTGATTGAATTGTCGAGCACTCTTCGCATAATTTTATGCATAGAACGCGAAAGGGAATCAATTGCCTGACGGATTTCATAAAGTCGGGGCGAGGCGTTATCTTTAACATTACCATCGCGGTCGATGCATCGAAAAATCTCTCTCTCAAGCTCTTCGAAGAGGGGAATGTCGCGGAATGTGAGCCGGAGGTTTCTACATCTTTTAGATTCCTGAGTTTCATTGTGGAAAAAAGAGTGTAGACCCTTCATCGTTGTGAAGGTCAAACCGGCTTGATAAATCTGAAGTGAACTCAAGAACGAACCGGGAGATCTGCACTCCTTTAGCCATGCAGCCACATCAAAAAAGCTGAACTGAGGCATAGAAATGCCGGAAACTATCAACCCTCTCATCTCATCGACATTACCGAGCTCTTTGACCAGGAATTTCCTGTCGCTCGTAAAATTCATGTTATCAAGAAGCGCGACACCCATTGAAGTCTCGCATTTTGATGCAATAAGAGTGCGGAGGGGTGTAAACCCTATTTTATTTTCGAAATCTTTAGGATAGATCATGGATTTTTACCAAACTTGGCGCATTTTGGAGAAAAGGCCAGGGTGACGCAACAGCCGTAGGATTCATAGCTATAAAGCCTCATCTCTTGGGGAGGGAGGCCAATCTTTTCAGGAAAATTAATCATGGCCTCTCCTAATTTTGGCATAACTTTGGTTTCAGGATTTGTCTCAAGAGGAGGTAGGGATATAATCTGAAGCCCTGAAGTTAATTCGATGCCGGGAGAGAATGCTGCCTTATAAAGGGCCTCTTTGGCGGTCCAGGCCATAATATTCATCTGCAAATCCTCTTCCAAAATAAATTTCATTTCTTCAGGCGAAAGAAATTTATCCCTTACTTTTAAAACTTGGGCTCTATCTAGAGGTTCTGCATCGATACCCATAGCAGCCCTTGGTGTGAACCCGTCAAGATTTATTTCCGGAGTTTTTGGCAAGGTTGCAACTGCGAGGAAATGAGAAGTATGGGTGAGCGAGATTCTTCCGGGATAGCCTTCTAAGAAGGGGGCGCCATTTGGAAAATGGTCAATCACCCGATAATCAGGTCCCTGTTCGCAAAAAATCTGTTTAGCCAATTCCAACCAGACTTTTCCGGATTTGGAATCCATTCCAAACACCTCGTCAATCTTTATGCCTACAGGGGTTTTATGATGCCATGTCACGAATTCATCGGGGAATCTTTGGTCCATACTTTCACTTTTGTTATTCTGTGTTTTTCAATGTTAGTCACCTGAAAACGGAGCCCCCCTCTTGTGATGGTCTCCTTCATCGTTGGGAAATCTCCCTTTATTTCTAACAGTAGGCCGGCCAGAGTCTCGGCCTCGCCTGTTTCACCAAGATCCGATTCATCTATACGGAGAATATGGCAAAAATCGCTTAAGGAAATCTTTGCATCAAAGAGATAAACGCCATTACCGATTTTACGATACATCGATGTCTGCTCGTCGTATTCATCATCAATTTCACCCACTATTTCCTCAATGATATCTTCGAGAGTGACAATGCCTTGGGTTCCCCCATATTCATCTACCACTATGGCAATATGAATTTTTCGTTTTCTAAAATCTTCAAGAAGATCGTCGATACGTCTTGTTTCGGGCACAAAATAAGCCTCCCGTAGAAGGGTCTGCCATCTGAATGAGTCGCCCTGTTTACCAATATAAGGTAGAAGATCTTTGGAATAAAGAATTCCCTTTATGACGTCTTGTGAAGTGTCATAGACCGGGATTCGGGAATAACCGGATTTTATTATCACTTCAACAGCCTCCGTCCAGGAGTCATGATATTCAATCGCTGTGACATCCACACGCGAAATCATGATGTCGCTCACTTCCTTCTCCCCAAAAGATAGGATTCCTTCAAGCATTTCTTTATCCTGAGCCTCTTTTATGTCGGAAATGCTAAGAGCCTTTTCAAGCTCGTCGGTAGAGAGTTGGTCCTGCTTTTTAGAGATGAAACGATTAAAGAGCAGGGATGATTTCACCATAAGCGAGGATAAGGGTGAAGTGATTTTATAAAGGATATTAAGGGCTCCCGATGTTTTAAGCAGCCATTTAAGAGTTTTGTTGCGCGCCACGAGTTTCGGGAAAATCTCGCCGAAAAGGAGCAAAAGGAAAGTCAAGACCACAGTCTGGCAAATGAAATCCAGGGCTGCGCTGGTGAAAGTCACTATTTGGTTGATGGCATAGTTGAGGAGAATAACAATGGTGATATTCACCAGATTGTTGGCAATCAGGATAGTGGCAAGGAGGCGTTCGCTATGATTTATGAGATATTTCCCCTTTTCGGCTGCCGGTGAGTCATCGTTGTCTAATTCCTCTTCTTCAGCCGGAGATAGCCCGAAATAAGCTATTTCGCTCCCGGAGACGAATGCTGAACCTAAGAGACATAAAAAGGCTGTGAACATTATAAAACTCCATCCCACCCAATCGGAGGGTGAATGAAATTCAATAGCTTTCTGGACTATAATCTGTAGGGGAATTGAAACCTGTGGAAACGGTAAAGGGTCGACGTCGAGGTCCATAAAAATTCGTAAGTGACTATGCAAAGTTAATTCAACAGAACGAGTCTGCCAAACCGGGTAGAATTATTCATTGGTTTTCCCTGCGACAGAACGTAGTCGGGGCCTTTTGCTATTGACATAATATCCGGAAAATAAATGCGACTTAGGTTGGCCAAGCTCTTCCATCTTTTTACTTTCATTGATATGTTCCCTCCGGATTTCCTCTTCAGAAAGAGGTTCGCCATAGCGAATAAAACCGTCGCCCTCATCAACGATTATCTCTTGCAGCTGGATAATTGAGGGCTTCTCCTCCAATGAGAAATTCCCGGGCAAAATTTTTCCTTTAATGATGAAAGAAATGAAGTCGCTGATGGAGGATGGAGTCTTGGCTGTGGATTCCTGTGTGAAGATATAGAGTTCGTTACGGGCCCTTGTGAAGGCTACATAATACATGTTAAGATTGTCGGTCAAGACCTGATCGTAGTATTTTGAAAAGATATTATGATGGGCCGATTCTTCCAGAGCAGATGTGGTTTTAATCGGAAGCAATGGTGGACTCACAAGCTCGGGAAGCCGGATGGGGGCCACCCATTTCCACTCAGCCTTGTTATAACTCGGAGTAAACGAGTCGGTGGCAAAGGGGATTATCACACACTTGAATTCCAGTCCCTTTGATTTATGGATGGTCATTATATTTACGGCTTCAATCCCGTCGGGAGTAGTCACAGAAAGGGATTTCCCCCGACTCTCCCACCAATCCAAGAAGGATGCCACATCGTTATGATGGGATGCTGAATATTCAGTGACCAGGTCCTGAAATGATGATAAATAAATAGCCTCCGATTTTTTGAGATCTTCGTCTATGAAGGTTGATATCGAGGCTTCTACCAAGGAGGGTAGGGAAGGAGTGGAAAGTCCGGTCATTAGATTTGCCAGGGAATCTTCCATTTCCAAGCCGGAAAGGAAAGCCATTATCCTATCTGCCGGCGAGAGTTCCGGATGGTTGGAGGAGAATAGGATGTAATCGATTTTCACTTCGTGCCATCGTATTTTTTTCCTCAACTTTGAAGTTTCGTCCGTATTTTCCTTTTGGATGGCTTTACCCGGGTGACAAATTTTCCGCATAATACCTATAATGGTCTGCACCGCTTGCGATGAACTTATTAGGAGCGATTCTTCGCTGATGAAATCGATTGGTGTAGACTCCGTCGGCAGTGTCTCATTATAATCTATCAAGGCTTGCACAACCATTTTCCCCTTTTCGTTGGTATTGACAAGGATGGCAATTTCATTTTGCCTGTAGCCCCTTTCAATTAAGGAGGAGACCAGGGGACCGATTCGGGTAAGCGATTCAATCTCAAACCAACCTTTCTTTTCTTCCATGCTCTCCTCCGAGTCATCATCTTCATTTTCTTGAGGAGCATAGGTTTGAGGGTTGGAGATCAATGAAATTTCAACATAGCCCTTCCCGGATTGATTGCTGGGATATTGCACCACGTTTGAATAAAGATCGTAGAAACTGTCTGCATTCCCCCCCTTCTTAAAACTCATTTCGGCAATGGCAGCAGCCAGAGCCTTAAAGAAATAATTATTGAACTTAACGATGCGTGTCAGCGACCTCCAATTGGTGTTTTCTTCAATAGATAATCCTCCAGCCTCATGGTCGGGGAAAGTGGCAGGGACCACGTCGGTAATTAGAGTGTGGTCGGCATTTCGGAAACGATAGATGCTCTGTTTTGGGTCGCCGATTATGAGGCTCTCCATGTTTTTGGATACTCCTTCTTTGAGCAACGGACGTATAATTTCCCATTGCATCCTGGAAGTGTCTTGAAATTCATCTATCAAATAATGGTCGATACGGTTGCCGAGGCGTTCGAATACAAAAGGAGCATCATCCTCGCCTATTATTCTTTTAAGGATAAAACTCGTATCGCTAAGTTGAAGGAGATTATTGCTTTTCAGAATGTTAGAGAGAAACCTTCTAGTTTCCAAAATCAATCCCAGATAGGGAATAAGTGGGCCATAGATTAGCCAATTCTTATAGTAGGATTCTGGCAGAGGATTGAACCATTGCTCGAGGAGTTTATACATCGGAATCGCCTCTGCATCAAGAGAATTCCCTGGGACATTAAATTTCGATAAGAAAACACTCTTTGCTTTAAGAAAGGTGGTGAACCCTATTTTTATTTTATTGGAATCTAAAGATAGATTTTTGATTTTGGGGAGTTGAGGCAGAAACTTTTGATTTAATTCCTCCTTCTTGATAGAACCGGAATCAAGGATGCTTTCCACTCTTTCAAGACTCTTTTTTATTTTCTCGAGAAGATTCTTTCTTTCGTCGAGAGCTTTTTCTTCCAGATTGAGGTAGAAATTTTGCAACACATCCTTGTTTGCAGTGTCGTTGAAAAAAGAGTCGAGAGTCTGTTTCACCTCTTTGAAATCTTCACTTTCAAGTTGAGCCAGAGCTTTTCGGATGTTTCCATAAACCGATTTAGATGATGCTTTCTTATTGAAAAGGTTCCATTTTTGGGATTTTTGCGCCTCTTGGTTCATCAATATTTTTAACCAGAAGGCTGCGCTTCCCATGTCTTTAGGATGTGAGTCTAGTTCACGGATAGCGGCATCGAGGGCCGCATCGGCCACATATGTGGAGTCGATTTCAAGTTGATAGGAATCTTTAAGACTTGCTTCGTAGGCGAAAGTCCTTAATATTTCCTGAAAAAATGAATCGATAGTTGAGATTTTGAATTGGGAAAAATTATTAAGAATCACTTTGAGGGCTGAGGCTGAAGCCTCGCCGATTTTATCATAAGGGGCGCCCGTTATTTCATGAAATTCCTTAAGGTAAGGAGTGGCCTTTAGGAACGCAGGGTCAAAGGAACTTCTACCTGCGGCCTGAGAAAGAAGCGACAAGTTGTCGACAATTCTGATTTTCATCTCATTCGTGGCCTTGTTGGTGAAGGTGATCGCTAAGACATGGGTCAATGCATCCTCCACTTGTCGGCGGTTTCTTAATTTCCAGTTTCCTTCCGGAGTCTGAAATGCGATGAGATTGAGAATAAATTTTTTTGCAAGTGTAAAGGTCTTCCCGCTACCGGCCGAAGCTCTCTGAATTTTTAACATTTTAGATCAATTTAGTCTTGAACCCCATTGATAAAAGGAAAGTATTCACTTTTTCCTTATGATTTCCTTGAATTAGTATTTCTCCCTCTCTGACACTTCCGCCCACACCAAGCTGTTGTTTTAATTTACGGGCAATTTCCTCCACGCGCTCTTGTGAGATTGAGAAACCTTCAATTATAGTGGCGATTTTTCCGTTTCTGCCCTTTTTATCGGCTATTATTGTAAGGGGAGAAGTTTGAAGAGTTTCATCAGAGAGAGTCGAATCGGATTCAGAATTCGAATCCTTCGTCTCCCCCTCATCGGGAAGGTTGGCTCGTAGACCCGCAAGAGCGTTTTTCCAATCTTGTGTCATGCGATTATTTAAAAAGAAATTATTTATGTCAAATAGATATATTAATATATTAATAGGAAAAAGCCTTAACTGAGGCTTAAAAAATCACCATCAGCCGCAGTTGGAAGGCATTCATAGATTCCGGAGCATAACCCTCGCGGTCCCAAACGTGGGTATAGGAGTAATTAAGTCGGGCAGTGACGTATGGGTTGAAATAATAATTGAGAGTGAGGCTGCAACTATTTGCCCTCCCACCAAAAATTCCGGCTTTTGAGTCAGAGAGTTTAGCATAGTTATAGTCTGCCACAAGTTCAAGGGCATTTTTCTTAGGGTTTGCCAAAACAGCTATCCCTTTGTCGTAGGAATAATCGCCTCCTAGAATCATTCCTCTTAGTGTAACGTAGGCTCCTTGCGCCCCATAATTGTGAAAACCTGATTTGCGAGAAATGGATTGAAAGAAATATTGGGATTCTAGAGCGAGACGTCTGTAGGCCAGCAATAATTCAGGGGAAAGTTTAAAGCGGTTTCTGGCATTGCTTACTACAGCGGATACAGCAGTGAGAGTAGTCACTTTTGTAGGAAAATTTGCAGAGTTGGTGAACCCGTCATGTATATCTTCGTTATCCACAAGATTGCGGTCGGGAGAAGAAAACCCAAGACTGATGCCCCCCTGTAGTATAAGGCTTCCAGGATTTCCGTTATTTTTATGTCGCCATGCAAAGCGGGTGAGCAAAGTGTAGCCTTGTTGGTTAAAGAGGGGATAGTTCATCACGTTGGTCAAGGCGCTTGATTCGGTGTGGAAACTAGTGGCCGAATAAATAGAGGGATTTTGGAAGGTATACATAACCCCCAGTTGCAATCCCGGGGTAAACAGGGCACTCGCAAGGGGTTGTTCGAATGTTGGTTTATTATTTGCAGTCACCGGACTCTGCAGACCGAAAGGTTGGAGAAAGTTCCCCACTCTTAAACTGTTGGAAGAGTTGAAATCATATTGGATCCACATGTTTCGGAGACCGATTTTCCCGTAGGCGAAACCGACATCTATCCAAGAGCTCCATTTCCCATACCACATTTTAGCACCAACCCGGGCTTCCGGAATAGCAAGGCCATCCTTAAAAAGATATTTTTGCGGGGAGGCATAAAGGGCGCCATCAATCAAAACCCTTCCGCAGGGGACAATCCTGAATTTCGCCTCCTCCTGGGCTCGAAGGGCTGGCAGAAGCAACAAGGAGCAGAAAATGAGATTGAGTAAACGTTTCATTCCAAGATCATTGACACCTCACAATTTGAGGAGTATTAAAGACTTTTGCGGAGCTCGTCGAGAGTCATGGGACGCGAGGATATTTCTCCATTGGCATTGTAGATATAAAAAGATGGAATCTGGAAGACGTTGTATCTTAATGCATCTTGAGATCCGGTCTGACCCGGGGAATAGACCGTGATCCAAGGAAGGTTTCTTGCAGCCTCGCGCCATTCATATTGATCGGCATCCAAGGATACATTATAAATTTCGACGGTTCCCTTATGGCTGTTATAGAATTCGCCAAGAGCGAAATTGAAGTCCGGGGAATCGGGATGGTTGAGCAAAGAGAAAACCACTATTACAGGCTTTCCTTTTCCGGCTAAGTCGCTCAGCTTAATGTTTTTACCATTTTCATCGGGAAGGTCGATATCTATGAGAGCGATTTCCTCGGCCTCGATACTCGAGAATTTCCCCTCCTCACGGTTTTTTTCTTGAAGGGCCTTGAGGGCGGTCTGCTCCAATAAAGCTGTTTGGGGGGCGTCAGGTCTCATGGTCTTAAACCCTGTGGCCACTGCTGCGAAATATTTACGGTCGGTGGCATCAGAGGGATTATAAAGAGGTTTGTCATCTATAGTTTTGGTTAAAATATAAAAGCTGACAATTGACCCCGGAAGTTCCTTCATATATTTTGTGTAGACACTGCGTTTGAATTGGGCCATTGAATCAGGCACTCCGATAGGGGCTTTCTGAAGCTCTTGCTCAAATTCTGCCATCCTGGAGGCATCCGGTGTCCCCTCAAGCGAAAAATCATGGCCAAATTTATCGAGAGATGTGTTGACTGTCAGAGTCTCCTTTGAATCTATGGGAAAATAAATGTATTTACCATTCAATACGAGCCGGAAAATTTCAGGTGACTTAGGGGCAGGGAAGGATATCGAGAAACCTCCATTACGGTTTATCCGGGTAGAATCGACTGGCACCCAGTCCCCTTGAAAATTGGAGCGTTCCATGACGAGCATCTTTTCTTCTCCGCCATAAATTTCGCCCTTCACCTTGAATTCATCTTTTGAACATGCAGCTGCAACAGACAACCCAATGAGGAGGCCCAGGTAAAGTTTACAGTTTTTTAAAATAAAAGCCATTTCAAAATAATTGATGGTTAGTTTAATGCCCAATACCCACTCCCAATATCGAATACCCAATACCTATAAACCCAACCTCCAAGATATCACCCTTATCCCATTTGCAAATTTAAAGAAATAAGCTTTGGAGAGCAAATAAAGAGAATCAGTAGAGAAAAAGAGAGCAAAAAAAGAAAGCCGGTCTGTGTTGTCGAGACCGGCCTCCATAATATTTTCAAATTTTTTAAGCTTCAGCTTTAGCCTGAGCACCGCGAGCTGCACGAGTGAGCTGCACAGCGCAAACCACAGCGTTTTTAGCATTCATCAGTTCGAGACCATCATAGTGAAGGTCGCCGACTGCGATACTCTTGCCAAGACCAAGACTGTCAACATTTACAATGAGACGTTCAGGAATTTGGTCGTAGAGAGCTTTCACTTTAAGTTTACGCATGGAGAGTTGGAGCTTACCACCGGCCTTCACACCTTCGGCGTGGCCCTCGATTTGCACGGGCACTTCCATGATGATAGGTTTATCATGGCCTACCTCGAGGAAATCGATATGGAGCACGGTGTCTTTAACCGGCTGGAACTGAAGGTCTTTCATAACGGCCTTACGGGTCTCTCCATTGATATCGAGGTCGATTTCAAAGATGTCGGGAGTATAGATGAGCTTACGCACATCTTCTTCCTTTACAGCGATATCGGTGGTGAGAATGCCACGGTTGTTTTTCACCTTGTCGATCACGACGAGTTTCTCGCCCGGTTTGAGAGTGCCTTTAAAGGGAAGTTCAACGATTTTACCGCCGTTAAGCACTGCAGGAATCTTACCTTCGGCTCTGAGGGCCTTCAAGGATTTTTTGCCGGACTCAGGACGAGCCTCAGCTTTCAATTGGAATTTTTTCATTGTTTTGTTGTGTTACTCAAAATTAGTTTAATACAAATTTCCCATCACACTGGTTACTCCGGACTTCTTGAACCGGAATTTTTGCAAAGTTACTGATAAAAAGCCAAACCTCAAAGTTTGACTTTTGGTTGGATATAAAAGAGGGCAGAGAGCCCATTTCTTCTCTTAGTTATCCAGAAGAGGCTCTCTTTCCTTTATTTGCGAGGAGGGATGTTTGCCATAAGGGGAGAATTACGTAATTTTGGAAGACGAATTGAGAAATGAGTAAGGAATTCAAAATCGGGCAGCATCCTGTCTTGGCCAATATTGTCATCATAGCTTTAGTGGCAATAATCGGGTTGGTCATCTTGTTTCTATGGCTAAACATCTTCACACGCCATGGAGAATGGGAGACTGTGCCTGAAGTTGAAAACATGTCGTTCACCAATGCCATTCATACTCTCCACGATAAAGGATTCCGGACCGATATCCGCGATTCTGTCTATAAAGATGAGATTACTCCGGGTTTCGTTGTTGAGCAATTTCCCAAGGCAGGCTCCAAGGTGAAACCCGGAAGAAAGGTTTTTCTATATATCAATGCCGTGCATCCACGCGAGCTAATTATCGATGCCGACAACAGCGTGGCGGGAGAAGCTCTGAAAGGATATTCCCTACGCCAGGGTCTCGCCAAACTTGAAGAACTTGGGTTCCGGAAGGTAAATGTGGTGAAAGTGCCGGGCGACAACGACCGCATTATCCGGCTGCTTGCCAACGGTAAAACTGTAGCTAAGATGGAGAAGGTGCCTGTGACAGCAATGATTACTGTGGAGGTGCATGATGGACAGTTAAACCGAGTGACAGATTCCCTTCTTGAGGAGGAATATCTCCAATATGTCACGGAAGTGGAAGAGGATGGAAGCGAAGCACCCAATGCAGCCCCCATTGAAGATGAAATCATAGACATTGAGCCAGCTTTTGTGCAATGAAAGATGAAGCGATACTGGCGACGAATTCCGATTTCGAAGAGAATGAAATCGGTAAAGTGGAGGAATTTGGAGATAGCATAGAAGAACCTTCCTACACCACCGAGGATGGGCGGGAAATGTATGAGCATTTCCGATTTGTCACCGACAAGGGTCAAAGTCCTCTGCGCATAGACAAATATCTAACCGACAGACTTGAAAAGACCTCACGCAATCGGATTCAACAGGCTGCGGATGCCGGGTGTATCATAGTCAACGGCAAAGCTGTCAAATCGAGCTATAAAGTAAAGCCGGGCGATGTCATAAGTATAGTGATGGATCGGCCTCGCTATGAACTCGAGATTATCCCGGAAGATATTCCCCTTGATATAGTGTATGAAGACGATGCCCTATTGGTTGTTAATAAGCCGGCAGGTTTAGTGGTGCATCCGGGCCATGGGAATTATAGCGGCACACTAGTCAACGCCCTGGCATGGCATTTCAAAGACAACCCTGATTACGACGTCAGCGATCCCCGGATGGGACTTGTGCACCGGATTGACAAAGACACGAGCGGACTGCTTGTCGTGGCTAAGACTCCGGAGGCAAAGACCGATCTCGGCCTCCAGTTTTTCAATAAGACAACACGGAGGGAATATGTGGCTATGGTGTGGGGGGAATTCCCTGAAAAGATCGGCACAATTGTGGGCGACATTGCCAGAAATCCTAGGAACAAACTTCAAATGGCAGTGATGACCGAGCCCGGAATTGGTAAACATGCAGTCACCCATTATGAGGAAATCGAGAGCTTCGGATATGTCTCAGTGGTGAAATGCCGTCTTGAAACAGGAAGAACCCATCAAATCCGGGTCCATATGAAATATAAAGGCCATCCTCTCTTCAATGATGAAAGATATGGAGGAAATGAAATATTGCGTGGCACCACCTTTGCCAAATATCGGCAATTCGTGGCTAACTGTATGGAGATTTGTCCTAGGCAAGCCCTTCACGCCCGAACTCTTGGCTTCCGTCATCCGGTTAGTGGCCTGGAAATGAATTTCGAAGCTCCTCTTCCCGACGACATGAAGACTCTGATTGAAAAATGGCGTAACTACAGATCAAACGAGGGGACTTGACCCTTTATTCAAAAAAATAAGAAAACCCGGGAAAATGGTCTAAAAAGAGGGCCTCTTTTTTTGATTAGTTTCATTTAAAAACATTAAATTTGCCGGATAGTGAATGTCTGCCCCTTATGAAAGACCAGAACTACGATTTCAGCGATATAGCCCCATATTCGGATTCAGAATTCCATTCAAGAATGGAAAAGCTCATCAAGGAACCCGGATTTCATCATGTGATAAATTACACGATGCCACCTCAGGATGTGCCTCCTTTGATTGAGGAACTTCTGAAAATCGATAATACCTATGATTTTCAGCATCAGGTGATGTTCCCATTCCTTGAGATGCTGGCCAAGACCACAACTTCCGGCATCAGTCTCGGAGGTGTGAAATATTTAAACGCCTCTACAAGCTATACTTTTATCACCAACCATAGAGATATAGTGCTCGATGCTTCTTTTCTCAATCTTGCCTTCCTGAGAAAGGGACTCCCCACTTCGGAAGTGGCCATCGGTAACAATCTCCTGATATTCGACTGGATCACTGATTTGGTGAGACTAAACAAGAGTTTCATCGTGAAACGCAACACAGGCCTGCGTGAGGGTCTTTTGGCTGCAAAGAAACTTTCGGCTTATATTCATCATTGCATACTGGATAAGCGCGAGTCGGTTTGGATTGCTCAAAGGGAAGGAAGGTCGAAAGACAGCAGCGACAAGACCCAAGAATCTCTCCTGAAGATGCTTGCAATGGCCGGCGAGGGGGGATTTATGGATAAACTGAAGGAAATTAACCTTATGCCGGTTTCAATAAGCTATGAATTCGATCCCAACGATTATCTTAAGGCCCGCGAATTCCTGCTGAAGAAACGCGACCCCGATTTCAAAAAAAGCCAGAGAGACGACCTCTTTTCTATGGAGACGGGACTCTTGCAGTTTAAAGGGAAGGTGCATTTTCAATTGACTCCGCGCATTAACACCAAGCTCGACGAAATCGGAGAGTTTGGCGACAACAACCGGGCGGCCCATCATGTGGGGTGCCTCATAGACCAGGCTATCCATCGGAGCTATATGATTTTCGAGATAAATTATGTGGCCTATGATATCCTTCACGAAACCGACCGATTCAAACATAAATACACCGAAGATCAAAAGGAGTCTACAATAAAATATCTTAACGGCCAACTTGACAAAGTAGATCTCAGCGACATCACTCCAGAAGAGCGTGAATATATGTGGCAGATGATGCTGACAATGTATGCCAATCCCTTGAAAAACAAATTAAAGGCCCTCTTGGGAGGGATCGAGTAATGAGAATTCCGGCACTATCCATAGTTTTGCTGTTTCTTTTTCCGATCCTGATAGACTTCTATATCAGTCTCGACATCCGACAGATGTGGCGTCGCCGCGGGCAATGGATTTATTGGGCCACTTGCCTTTTCTGCTACGCTCTTTTAATAGTCACAATAAGCCTGCCTCGAAGGGATGCAGAAACGGGCATTTCGGCAGTGATGTGGATGCTCTTCACTTATCTTACAATTTATGTAGGAAAAGTGCTTTATTCCCTATGCTCGCTCTTCGGAAGATTCTTCCGGTTATCTTTGAGGATTAAATGGACGTCATATCCATCACGTTGGGTTGGATTGATCCTTGGCCTCTCTTTCATGGGGATTATGTGGATTGGAGCCGGGTATACTCGACATCACATTATGGTGGAAGAGGAGGATTTCTATTCGTCCCGGCTTCCTGAAAATTTTAACGGCTACAGAATAGTTCAACTGAGTGATCTTCATGTGGGAACTTGGGGCAAAGACCCAGCTTTTCTTCAGACGCTTGTCGACACTGTTAATTCTCTCCATCCCGATCTAATAGTGTTTACAGGAGATTTAGTAAATCGTCAGAGTAGCGAACTGGCTCCTTTCACAAGTGTCCTATCTCAGCTTCAGGCACGCGACGGAGTCTATTCCATTCTTGGGAACCATGATTATGGAGACTATGTGGATTGGCCTTCGCCTGCGGAAAAGGAAAAAAATCTTCTTCAACTTAAGGAATATCAACGCAAAATGGGCTGGAAGATGCTCAACAACGAAAATGTTGTCATTCGTAACGGCTCGGATAGTATTCTTCTTATTGGGGTGGAAAATTGGGGGGAACCTCCTTTCCCGAAATATGGCGATCTGGATCTTGCTCTCTCTCCGGATTCAAAGGCTTCGAATCATCAAAACGACAGCACATTTAAACTTCTTTTGAGCCACAATCCGGAACACTGGAATCAGGAAGTGTCTAAAAACACCAATATAGATTTGACTCTGTCGGGCCATACCCACGGCATGCAGGCTATGGTGAGATCAGGAAATTGGAAATGGTCGCCGGCCCAATTCCGCTATGAACAGTGGGGAGGTCGTTACGACAGAGAGAATATCAATGGCGAACCCACGGCTATCTATGTCAATATAGGTTCCGGAGCGGTTGGAATGCCTGCTCGCCTTCTGTCGGCCTATCCGGAGGTGACCCTTATTACTCTTTTCTCTGAATAAATGGTTAATGTTGTAATATCCATAGGCTCTAATTGTGGCGATCGCTATAAAAATGTAGAGACGGCTTTGGAATGGCTTAAGTCGATTCTTATAGAAGTCCAATGTTCAGAAATATACGAGACTCCCTGTGCTTTAAAAAGCGGAAGTCCTTATGTGAATGCCGTCTTGAAGGGCGTCTATCAAGGCCTCGGATATGATCTTGAGGAGAGACTGAAGGAAAAAGAACACCAAATGGGCCGCAACGTCGAATGTAGGAAAAGGGGAGAGGTGCCTGTAGATATCGATATTGTGGTGATGGATGGAGAAGTGGTCAAAGAATGGGACTTCCGGCAGAAATTCTTTCAGATCGGCTACATCCAAATCTCATAAAGGGAATCAATATTTGGAGGCTCTATAATAAAGGAAAAGGCCTATCAGTAGATAAATCACATTCGGGATCTCCATTGCAATAAAGGGAGTTGTGGCTCCCGAGATTGCAAAAGAGCTGGTCACAGATGAAAAGAGGATATAGCTGAAGCTCAGAGCGAGACCCACTCCGATATTGAATCCCATCCCTCCTTTAACTTTCCTTGAGGAAAGTGACATCCCGATTAGAGTCAGGATAAATGCTGCGGCTATTGACGCTATGCGTCTCTCTTTTTCAATTTCGAAGGCTTTGATATTTGCTACCCCCCTCATTTTCTGCTTTTCTATATATTCAGTCAGTTGAGGAGTAGTCAGAGTCTCCTCATCGTTTGCTGATATCATGAAGTCACGAGGTTCGAAAGGGATTATTGTGTCCATTGTGCGGCCATGCACGATTGTTTCGTCCATGCCGTCGAAAGTGCGAGTCATGTAGTCATTTAGAATCCAATGATACATGCGAGTGGTGTCGTAGCGGGCGGTATTGGCAGTGGTGCGTGAGATAAGACGCTTGCCATCGAATTGATAAAGGGAAAAACGGTAGCCGGTTTTATTTTTGTCTTCAAACCTTCCGAAATAGGCAACGACGTCGGGAGTGATTTTAAGCTGGATATTGGTGTTTTGCTCCACCTTCTTGTTTCTGACGTATTTGTTAGTATAGTCGATACGCTTTTGATTTGTGGGAGGCACGAGATAGTTGGTGGCCGCGAAACTGAGTAAAGCAATGATAGCCGCTCCAATCATATAGGGCCTCAAAAGCCTATGGAAGCTCACTCCACTCGAAAGAATTGCGATGATTTCCGAGTTTGAAGCCAATTTTGTGGTGAAGAAAATCACCGATATAAAGACAAAGAGAGGGGTGAGTTGAAGAGCGAAATAGGGAAGGAAGGAAAGGAAATAATCGAAGATTGTCTCTTCAATGGGGGCTGTCAGGAATGCATCGAGTTTTTCCGTGACGTCAAACATTGCGATGATAGCCAGAAAGAGGATCGTGGCCAGAAAAAATGTGCCGAGGAATTTTTTTAATATATAAAAATCGAGGATATAGAGTCTGAAAGGATTTTCCAGTCTCCATTTAGGAAGTTTGCGAGAGAGCAGTTTAATATTGATAAAGGCCTTAGTCATAGTCTGCGACTCAACGTCACGATCATTTCCTCTTTCCAGTCTTTGAAATCTCCGTGGATAATGTGTTTTCTGGCCATTCTGACGAGCCTTAGATAAAACCCGAGGTTATGAATCGAAGCGATGTGCATAGCAAGAAGCTCGCCGCTAACGAAAAGATGGCGCAGGTAGGCCTTTGAATAAGCATGGTCCACCCATGTTTCTCCTTCAGGGTCTAGTTCCGAGAAATCGTCAGCCCATTTAAGGTTTTTCATATTCATTATGCCCTTGGCTGTGAAGAGCATCCCGTTGCGTCCGTTTCTTGTGGGCATGACGCAATCCATCATGTCAATACCACGGTCTATTGCTTCAAGGATATTAACCGGAGTTCCCACTCCCATAAGATAACGAGGTTTGTCTTCCGGAAGTATATCGTTGACAATTTCTATCATCTCATACATTTTCTCTGCCGGTTCTCCCACAGCGAGACCTCCTATAGCATTTCCTTCGGCGCCGAGGCCTGCAACGTGGGCCGCGGCCTCCTTTCGGAGATCTGGATAAACGCATCCCTGCACAATTGGGAAGAATGCCTGAGAATGACCATAAAGGGGTGTGGTTTCATTGAAATGTTTCCATCCTCTTTCGAGCCAGCCTTTAGTGAGGTCTAAAGATTTGCGGGCATAAGAATAATCCGAAGTTCCGGGAGGACACTCGTCTAAAGCCATCATTATGTCTGAGCCGATGATTCTCTGAGTGTCTACCACGTTTTCAGGAGTGAACAGGTGTCTCGACCCGTCGATATGGCTTTGGAACTTTGCGCCCTCTTCGCTAAGTTTGCGGCATCCGGCAAGGGAAAAGACTTGAAACCCTCCTGAATCAGTTAGAATAGGACGGTCCCATCCCATGAATTGATGAAGTCCTCCCGCTTTCCCAAGGATTTCAAGGCCCGGACGTAGATAAAGGTGATAGGTGTTGCCCAAAATTATTTTCGCATCTATATCCTCTTTGAGCTCCCGTTGATGGATTCCTTTAACGCTACCTACCGTGCCTACCGGCATAAAAATGGGCGTGGGGATAGTGCCATGGTCTGTCTTTATTTCTCCGGCTCTAGCCTGACTATGGGGACAAGTAGCCTCTATCTTAAATTCCATCTATTTTCTTTGTAAAGTTTTGAGTATAAAGTTGCAGTTATAGATACTACTGATTTCAACTTTCAACTCCATCATCACTTCCCATAAGTGTAGTCGACTTCGGGTTTGACATTGAGATAGGAGGGCATCACCATTCCTGTTGAAGCTCCGATGTAGGTGGGGTCGGAGATATAGAAGGTTTTTCCATTGGTTTGGTAAGATACACCACCCTTGGGATTTTTAAGAGTCACAGTGGCAGCCTCATGTCCGGGGAATGAAACCAATTGCGCATCCCTTCCAAGCGCATTATATAGAAAATAAGTATAGAAGATTGCTCTGTCTTCGCAATCATTTTTAGGATAGAAGAGAGTCTCCTCAAGGAAATATGGTTTCTCGAAACCATGGTAGTTGTCGTCAGTGGCATATTGGAAGGCATTTTGAGTGAAATGGAGAAGTGCCTCCACCCCTTCGTCGCCCTCCATTCCTCCCAATTGGTTTTTCACTTGTTCAACAAGATTTTTACGCAATTCCGGCTGAAGGTTAGATTTGGCATAATCTTCAATCGGCATTTGGGGATAACGATAGAGAATAGGGATTAGGTTTTCGTTCATCTCTCCGGTGAGATGGAGCGGGCCATACTCGAGGTCAAATTTTTTTGGTTTCACCGGCAGATTTAATTCTCCCACCACAAGGTCGAACGAGTTGCCGGTATCTACATCGGATGGAAGTTGACAGGTCATCACTTTTTCCTGGAAAATCGAAGAGACATCCTTCCCTTCCGGGGGGAAGATATAAAATCTCTTTCCCTGGAGAGACAAATAGCTTTTGCCATAAACTGTTTGTTTGAATGGCATCAAAACAAGAGGGGTTCCTTTTGTTGTGACAGCGATTCGGGCATCGTAACCAAGATTGACGAGCAAGTAATGAAGAAGCGACATTCTTGATGACTCGGCTGCCTTGGGAAACTTTGAATTGACGTAGCTCTCCAAATATTTATAAGTCAGATAGTCATTTAGACCTATATTCTTTACTTGTTTCTTTATAGAAGGTATGAGTTTTTCCGCCACTTTGTCTGCCTCCAGATTTTTCCATTGGTTAGAGAAATCAGAAGGATTTGCGAGGCTTGTGGCAATATTAAAATTAAAATCCTGGATCTCAGCCGGCACATCGTAGAATGCGAATTGGAAATTGTTTTTCCCGGCAGAAGGGAAAGAGGGAGTTGCAGGAGTTTTAGGAGTTGTGGGAGTTTTAGGAGTTGTGGGAGTACTGGGTTTTGGTTCGGGTTTTACTTCCGGTTTTGGTTCGGGCTTCACTTCCGGTTTTGGTTCGGGCTTTACTTCCGGCTTGGGTTCAGGCTTTACTTCCGGCTTGGGTTCAGGCTTTACTTCCGGCTTGGGCTCGGGCTTTACTTCCGGTTTTGGTTCAGGCTTTACTTCCGGCTTTGGTTCGGGTTTCACTTCAGCTACAGGCTCTTCCTCCTTGATCTCGGGTTTGGAGGGGAACTTGGGCACATAAGGAGTGTCGACTGTTGGAGCCTCCTCCGGTTTTGGAGTCTCGTCGCGTTTAAGGCCGTTAAGGCTTTCATATTCGTGCCATTCTCCATTTAGAAAATCGGCGTAATGATCAAGGATTATCTGTCGGAACTGGTTGTAGTTGCCATGAATCCTATTTCGGAATTCCTCAAATGATTCTCGGTTTTGAGAAGAAGCCGGTGAAGTGGTTTGAGCATTAAGGTTTAATGTCAGTATAGATATGCCTGCAAAAAGCGTGGCGAATTTTTTCATGATGATGTTCATTTAATTGGTTCCCCGACGGCTCGCAAAAGCCTTCGGGGATAAATAATTTTGGATTATTCGTCAAATCCTTGTCTTACGAAGTCTGAGATCTTGTCGGCATGTTCGGCTGCAATCTGGCTCTCTTTCATAGCATCCTCGAGCGCACGCAAACGAGCCTTTCGTGCTGCGTTTTCTTCCACGATGAAATATGTGCGTATTTCATAAGAACCGTCGCCGTTGTCTTTCATGATAGTGAATGAGGGTTGCATCTCATTACGGATTTCTCTTTCCACGAGACGTTCGTATGCTGCGAAAAAGTTTTCGAATTCTCCATCAGTAGAGGCTCCATTAGCGCTCATATCTGAAATCACACGTCCCTGGAGAGTGCTGCCTGCCTCTTGTCCATAGGTCACCACTGCATTATTGATGGCCATTTGCTTGCCGGTGTTGATAGATTTTGTGCGTGTGGAGACTCCCTCAACTTCGTGTCCGTTGGGTCCGAGTTTGCCGAGGTTGTCATAATGTTCGAGAAGCACGAGCTCTAAAGTTTTGCTCCCGAGAGGTTTCCATCCCTCTTTCTTGTATTCTTTGAGTTTCTCTTTGTAAGCTTTCTCGCGAGCTTTCTCCAGCGGGGTTTTCGCGGAAGCTGCTGCAGGCATCAAAAATGCCAGTGCCAGAAGGGCATAAACTAACTTTTTCATTTTAGTATTAATTGTTTGGTTTTTTATTTGCTTAATTTTTTCAACGGGAAGGCTGAATGATGAGGTTCATAGCCTTTACTCCCATCTTTGGATCATTTTTACGTGTTTTCACGAGCCATTTTGAAAACTCTTCGGCATTCATATAGTGGAGTTCTCCGGGGTTGCGGTTCATCACAGGGGAGGAAAATTGCATTGGAGAGAAAAGCACATAAACGCGATTATATTCCGTGTTATATTCAGCTGTCAATACAAGTTCGTCCACTATTTCCCCTTTCATTCCGTCGCGTGGACTGAAGAAAACATATCTCTCACCTTTTTTTACCGGGACTCTCGATTTTTGGTCGGAGACATAGGGGAGAAGTTGAAACACCTGCTTTTGCTCGTCTTCGAGAAAGACAGCGAGATAACCATCTTCGCCTCCCTGAAAATCGAGAAACATTGCATCGCCGTTTTTGAAATTTATGTCGGCGTTGCGTGAATCGGTGCCGTTTCGGAGCACTTGAGAATTGAATTGGGCTGCTTCGTTGTCGATGGCCTTAGCTTTACCTTTTATAACACATGTGACGATAAGGTTCTGATTGGCATCACGGTCGTAGGTATAGACAGGATCTCCATCATCGGCAACCCATTCTCCCCTAACTTCTGTTGACGACAGAGAGAGGAAATCATTTTTTTCACGGTTGCCTTGCACCCGGTCGGCCTGCAGAATGTCTTGTGAGACGATAGTCCCGAACTTCTTTGCGAGGGCATCGACTCTGGCTTGTTCGAGGGCCAGACGTTCACACTCGATCTTGGAGTGGGTGCCATCATCGTAGAAAGTCGATTCTCCCTTCACTGAGACGATATCGGCCGCTAAAGAGGGTAAGACCCAAACCATGGTGACCCATATCATCAAAGAGGTTCGTTTGAAGAAGAGGTTAAGTTTCATGGCCGCAATTTTTTGGATGTCCAGGTGGTCTCAAGTTTACCCGACTTTGTCACGCTGGGGGTCTGGAGTTTTTTATTGACAGCCAAGGAACTTTTCTTGACATTGTCTTCCACATAGGCGCTGAGGTCTTTGAGAGTCACGTCGCCCTTAGTCTCCTGCAGCTTCTTGAGAAGGAAATAGGTGAAAAGTCCATGGTTTTTCTCCGTGTAGGGAAGAGCCGTCTCCTGGTCAGAGGCTGCCGAGAGGATAAACATGTTTCCTTCAGCCTTCACAGGTTTGGGTTTGAGGGCCACACCACGTGCTTCGGCGAGCATACCTCCCTCACGAGTTGCCCCGCTGAAGCAAGCATCGAGGAAAGCCATCACGTTATCAGCCCCCATCGCAGAGAGATTGGAATAAAGTTTATTGAGTGGATAAGCTGTGGCGGTATTGGTGCCGTCGCCATCCACCGGGAGAAGATAAGCATCTTTGCTACCCTCATCGGGGAAACCATGTCCGGCATAATAGAAAATGATGTCGACTCCGTCGCCGAGGGCGTTGGTGTATTGCCTCAACTGCTCAAGGGCTCCTATCATCTCCGCGAATGTGACATTTTCACGAAGTATGATGTTATTTTCAGGTATGCCAAGAGTCTTCTTACAATATTCCGCAAATGTTTCGCCGTCGTTAAGAGCAGAGGCTACATTTGTGACGTTCTTATAGTCTTCATTTGCAAGAATGAGGGCTACGGTCTTATCGTTTTTTCGTGAAGTCAACGGTATGTTGACATCGACATCGCTCTGAGCACGTATCATGCGATTAGAGGAGGCAGGCGTTTGGGTCCTGTTGCCCTCATTTCGGCGGCTGTTGCCTTGAGCGAGGAAGGATCCCACATCAATCTTTACGTCGGTGAAGTCATAGTTTGCAGCCGCATCTGAGTTGAAGGCGTATGATTTTCCTGCCGGGGTGACAAACTCCACGGATGCGATAGCCACCTGATTATCTTTAATAAAGAAACGGGGGTGGCGTAACTGTATGGAGTTCCATGAGGCTTTGAAGGCTTCCGCCTCTTTGTTTTTAAGAGGCACTTTAATAGCCATCGGGCCCATTGCCGATGTGATCAGATAAGTTTCGTTGTCAATATCATATGGCTGCAACTCCAGATCTGCAATCCTCAAACGGCCGGCATATCTTGCAAGATATGATTCCTCGGCAAGTTTACAAAGGCGCTGATATTCCTGATAGACATTGTTTTGGCTTACACGTGCCTGATAGTCATCCATCTTTTCGAATTCCTTACGCTTTGTCCACTCGGCCAGATTTTCTTCTACATATTTTTCGGCATATGTCTGGAAATCCGGGACTGAAGTAGCCGATTCTCCTTTTGCCGTTTGGTCGGCGAATACAATAGAATCCGGCATAATGTTCATTTGCACGGGTTGCTGCCCGAGGGCCTCAAGCCTGGTATTAAGGGGCTGGAGTTTCTCGGGTTCGCCTAAGCAAGCATAGGTGACTGCAAGCGCCCTCAGATATTTAATATCTGTCGGGTCATTGCTCACAATTGTTGGCAAATACATTTCAGCGCTCTGGAAATAGGAATTTGCCTGACGTTCATATCTTTTGGCAGCCTTTTCATCCGTCTCCATGAGGGCTTTGTTGTGGTATTCAGCCCCCAGGTTATAATAACAAAGAGCCAGGTGTTGGTTAACCGACAGATTGTTTGGTCTCAGGTCGTAAAGTTGTTGAAAGAGAGGGAGTGCTTCGGCGAAATTACTTTCTGCCTCATAGATGCGAGCTTGTGCAGAGAGGAGACGCTCATCGTTAGGGCTCATTAAGAGAGCCTTGTCGAGGAGCGGTTGCATTCTATCTGTGTAACCTCCGTCGATGCAGCACTGGAGAGTCAACATCAAGAGTTGGAAATTTGCCGGATAGAGGTCTACTGAGGCAATCAAGTTGTCTATACCTAATTCGGGAGTGCCGTTGTTGATGCATGCCTGAGCCAGGAATTGGCTGACGGCTTCGCGTTTATCTGTTACTCCCGTGTCGATATAGGCGTTGAGATACTTGATAGCCTTCGGGAAATTTTCCGAGTTGTAGGCTGAAGAGGCTGCTATATAAAGGAGAGCCGGGAAAGTCTGAGAAGTAGATTTCGGCATTTTGTATTCGGGTTCGAGCATTATGTCGGCATAGATTGAAGCGAAATCAGCAAGGTTTTCCTGATCTTTTTTCCCTGAATAAAAAGCAGCGCCCCTCATGAATTGGTTTCCGATATCGCGGATGATACCATATAGCATGGATCGGTCGGAATCTTGGAGACTTGGTGCATCCAGTGCATCCGTCACTTTGCCATAAGTCTCCTTGACGATTGGATAAAGCTCTTCTTCGGCTATTCCGTCATATTGCACAAACTTGAGGTTCTTATATGCTTCGGAGGCTTGTTCAACAAGCATTGCACTGATAGAGTCGGCTTGGGCTTGCATTTCTTCAGGAGAAAGTTCACCTGATGACTCGGGAAGCAGAGTCTCAAATTGAGGCATTGCCTTCAATCTCATGAAGGGACTGAGGGCAATGACCAATGATGCAGTTAAAACTGGAATTAATAATCTTTTAATTTTCATTTTTCAAGATTAGGGATGAATATTTTTCCCCCTTTGTTTAAAAGGGGATTAGAAGGCATCGACGAAAGTGAAGGTTGCGGTGATACGGCGGAACTCCGAACCTTTGCCTTCACTGACTTTAACGTCATAACGATAGTCTTTATTCATTTTGTCGAGACCTTCTACATTTTTTTCAAGGAAGTCTTGCACTCCAAGCGCCCTGACAAGAGCCAGCTGTGGATTCTCCTTGATGCCACCCTTCTTTGTGACTGTAAGGGTTGTAAGCTGGTCGTTGAGATAGACTGGTTCATCCTCGATTTCACCGTAGGCTCCATCATAGGCGATACCATTAACAATAGGAGTGGCATCGGCTGTGCCCACAAGATTTATTTTCAGTTTTTTGCCCTCTTTCAAATATTGATTCATATCTCCTTCGAAGGCTTGTTTTACGATTTTGAGCATTGCTGAGGCCGCTCCAGACTCATCCACGTGATACTTGCCGGGCTTGAAGTCTTCCTGTGCCGAAAATTCGGGATCTACCTGATAAGTGAAGTTCACTTCATAGTTGAGGATCTTATTACCGTTAGCATCATAGTCTGGCACAACTCTTGAATTCACGGCAATGTTGGTGTGGTCGGAGATAACGTCTTGTTGCTTAGCCTCCTCAACTACCTGCTCTCTTAGTTCCTGAAGTTTCATTTCCTCCATTTGTTGCTGTTGCAAAAGCTCAAGGGAAATATCATCGGAATTCATGAAACTCATGGATTCACGAAGGAGGTTATCATAGATATAGGTTTTTCCTGTCGCGGTGTTTTCAACTCTCGCATAAACGATTTCAAATGTGTCGTCGGGGAGAATGCCATACTGCACTTCAGAGAATTTGATAAGTGAGGGGTCGGAGAAGCTTAAGACATCATCCTCGGGCACATTCAGGAAGATTGCAGGCATGGAGTCGAAATTAAGAGCAAGAACTCCGTTGCTGCGGTCGTATGAACCGAAACTCATTGTCTGGCCTGAAAGTATATCACCTGCAAAGTTTGTGGAGATCTCATCCTCAAGAAGGCGACGACGTTTGTTGATTGATTCCTGGTTGACACGCGCCTGGTATTCTTCCAGGGTTTCGTCGGGCATCATCCTCATCCATTCTTCCATCTGGCGGTCAACCTCTTCTTGAATCAATTGAGAATAGAAGGGCTCGAGGTCGGGAAGGCGTCTCACTTCCACGTTGTTGTTCATAGCCGTAGCGAGGAGTGTGTTGCGATGAGAGTCTGTGATGAAGGTCAGGTCGGTCACACCTCCAAGAGGCATTTCGAAATATTGGCGTTCAGTGTCTCTGACGAGATTGACGAGAGTGACTACATCGGGAGAGGTAACCACTGCAACATATTTACCATCAAAATTGAAGTCAACAGCGAGGCCTTCGCCTAGATTGTCTATCATTTTCCGAAGGTCGAAGCTGCGAGTGTTGTAGATATAAAGCACACCATCGGCGGTTAGCACAGCGAAATCGGTGGTATTGGGCGAGAAGGCGATATCGTTGATTGGGTCGTCCTCTTCAGTTTGCCATCTGACGCTCTTCTGCTCTATATTGTAGACCACAACCTTGTTACCGTTGACAGCGGCGAGAAAATATCCGTTAGGGCTGGTTGCCATCATTTGAGGCACAAATCCGTTGCAGTCGATTTCACCCACGGGCAGGAATTTCTTGGTTTCAAGGAAATATATCTTGCCTCCAGCGGCCACAGCCAACTGGCGTGCGTCGGGCATAAAAGCAGCCGCGGTGGGTTGTCCGTATTTCTTTACATTGAATGAGAAAGTGTTTTCAGCGGTTGTGGTATTCACAACGTCCAATGCGCTCACATTCTTTTTATTCTTATGAACCACAGCAAGGTTCAGACCCGAAGGATTGACTACGAAATTGATTACTGTATCGTTATGTTCCTTGATGGTGGCTCCGGAAAGAGTTGAGACACTGTGCCGGCCAGCCGCGTAAGCAGTTGTAAAGAAAGGTTCTATAGAGTGGGGGGTAGCCACATGTTTGAAATTATAGATTTTAGTGGCCTGTGATGTTTCCGCTTTTTCTTCTTGAGCTACAGCTGAGTTAGGAAGAATAACAACTGCACCTAAAACAAGGGCAAATGGAAAAAATGTGGGTTTCATATTATGATGTTTGTAAGAGGCAATCTTACCTCATATGAAATTGTTGTAAAAAGTATGCAAATTTAGTTAATTTTTTTCATTGATTAAAAGAAAAATGGCTTTGCATCTACAGTAAAAACGGTTGAAACAATGTTAACCCCGACCTTGCTGGATTTTTGAATGGTGAAGCTTAATAATGGCCTCTTCTAGTTTTTTATTGAAGAGGATTCTTTTTTGGTCTTTTCTCCATCCCCATTTATTAAAATATTTGATCATATTGATGATATGGATTTTGAGCATCCGAAGGTTTTTTCGCGAAGCTGCTTGATGCTCATGTATAATTGAAACTTTAGGATAATATAGAGTGATCCATTTTTCATGGATTCGACGCGTTATGTCAATGTCTTCAGGATACATAAAAAACCTTTCATCAAAGAGGCCGACGTCTTTAAGAGCCTCAATTCTAAAAAGAAGAAAGGAGCCGAGGAGGTATGGCACATTCAGGGGATAGTCGTGATCGTGGGAAGCCAGAAGATATCTTTGCAATCTTTTCTTTATCAAGTTATGAGGTAAAAACCTTTTAGCAAATAAGATAAAAGGATCTGGGAGCATTCGGCATGTATATTGCAAGTAGCCGTTTGGATAAAAAACTTTCGGGGCGATAAGACCTATATTATCATCTTCCTCAAGTTTGGTTATTAATTCTGTTAATACATCCTCAACCCAATAGACATCGGCATTCATCACCAGATGATATTTAGCGTCGGTTTCCATAGCTTTTTTAATAGCTATGTTGTGTCCGGCTCCAAAACCATCATTTGAGACATGATAATATTCAGTTCTATTAAAAAGGGGCACAATATTTTTAAGGCTGTCTGAGTTGCTGTTGTCGATGACATAAATTTTAGAAACCAAATGATGATCCACACAGTTAAGAGCCTGTTTAAGTTGGGAAGGGGGAGTATCGTGAACAACTATAGAAACTGTTAACTTCCCAAATTTTTCCCAAGGTTCGATATAGTTAGGGTCTTTATATTTAGTCGAGATGCTATTTTCCATAACGAAAATAATAATAAGCGAATTAAATGAATAATCTAATTTAATAAAGATTTTGGGTTGAATTTATTATTTTTGCAAGATAATTGCAGGGAAGTGTAGGGAAATATGATTTTATTTTTCCCAAGACTGCTATAACTAACTAAACTAAAGAAACCATTAGGGAATAATGAAGACAACGCAACACTACAAAGGGTTGACCGACTCACAAATAGCAGAGAGCCGGAAAATCCATGGCGTCAACATTCTGACTCCTCCCAAGAAAGAGTCTCTGTTTAAAAGATACTTAGAGAAATTCGGCGACCCATTGATTATAATATTGTTGATTGCCGGGGCGGCATCACTAGGCATCTCAATCTATGAAATCACCGTGTTGAAACTCGGGTTCAAGGTTTTCTTCGAGCCGATAGGCATCTTCATAGCTATATTGCTGGCCACCGGATTGGCCTTTATTTTCGAATTAAAGGCCGACAAGGAGTTTGCCCTTCTCAATCAGGTGAACGACGATGAACCGGTGCAAGTGATCCGTGATGGAAATGCAGTTCAGATTCCGAGAAAAGACGTAGTCGTTGGTGATATAGTGATTATCAACACCGGCGAGGAAGTGCCCGCAGACGGAGAACTTCTTGAGGCAATCAGTCTGAATATCGACGAATCGTCGCTTACGGGAGAACCGATAGCCCATAAGACTACAAATCCCGATGATTTCGACCGGGAGGCCACCTTCCCCTCCAACCATGCCATGAAGGGCACCAAAGTGATGGAGGGCCATGGTGTGATGCGAATCACAGCCGTGGGCGACAAAACTGAAAACGGAAAAGTCTTTGAGGCAGCTCAGATCGACGATAGTGTCAAGACTCCTCTCAACGAGCAACTCGATGGCCTTGGCGACCTGATCACTAAAGTCTCTTATGCTTTCGCCGCCCTTATAGTGATAGGTCGTTTATGGATGTATTTCATAGACCTCCAAGGATTTGAATGGATTAATTTCATCGCCTATCTTTTGCAGAGCATAATGATTGCCGTGACTTTGATTGTGGTCGCCGTGCCGGAAGGACTTCCGATGGCCGTGACTCTTTCGCTTGCCTATTCTATGAGGCGAATGCTCAAGACCAACAATCTGGTTCGCAAGATGCATGCATGCGAAACAATGGGAGCAACCACTGTGATTTGCACCGATAAGACGGGCACCTTGACCCAGAACCAGATGCAGGTCTATAAATCAGATTTCTTCGGCAATCCTTCCGATATTGTGATTTATGAAAGTATGGCCGTTAATTCCACAGCCCAGCTAAACCTGACGGAGGAAAAACCTCAAGTGTTGGGTAATCCGACAGAGGGAGCCCTCCTTCTTTGGCTGGCCTCGCGTGGAATCGACTATAATGCCCTCCGGGATTCCACAACCCGCCTTGCCGAGATTCCATTCTCTACCGAAAGGAAATATATGGCAACCATAGTGAAGAGTTCCACGGGGGAGAAGGTGCTTTATGTCAAGGGAGCCCCTGAGATAGTATTCTCGATGTGTGAAAACACAGAGGGAGTGACCAAGGAGGAGCTTAACGCCCAACTATTTGAGTATCAAAATATGGCGATGCGCACTCTTGGATTCGCCTATATGGTTTTGACCGATGAATATGGAGTCATAGATGGCAACAAACTTAATGCGAAAGGACTGAAATTTTTGGGAATTGTTGCCATTTCCGATCCCGTCAGAGGAGATGTTCCGGAAGCAGTCAGGGAAGTTATAGACGCAGGAATCGGGGTTAAGATAGTGACTGGCGATACTCCTGGCACCGCTAAGGAAATAGGACGCCAGATCGGCCTATGGAACGATTCTGAAGATGGTGAAAATAATATCATCACAGGCCCGGAATTTGAGGCTCTCACTGATGATCAAGTTAAAGAGAGGGTAAAAGACCTCAAGATTATAGCCAGGGCACGTCCGCTCGACAAGAAGAGGCTTGTGGAGGCTTTGCAGGCAGGCAACGAGGTGGTGGCCGTCACCGGCGATGGCACAAACGACGCTCCTGCCCTCAAGAGTGCCCATGTCGGACTCTCGATGGGCGACGGTACATCAGTAGCCAAGGAGGCCTCAGACATCACCATTATCGACAATTCCTTCTCTTCAATCGGAAGAGCCGTGATGTGGGGCAGGTCGCTTTTCCAAAACATCCAGAAATTCATACTCTTCCAGATGACTGTCAACGTGGCCGCATGTTTCGTTGTGCTCGCCGGTGCTTTCATGGGTATGGAGTCGCCTCTAACCGTGACCCAGATGCTATGGGTTAACCTCATTATGGACACCTTCGCAGCCATGGCATTAGCCTCGTTGCCTCCGACAAGAAGTGTGATGAACGAGAAACCGCGATCCCGGGAGGCTTTCATCATCTCCCCGGCAATGTGGAAATTCATAATAGGAGTCGGCGGTATTTTCTTCTGTATTCTAATAGGGTTCGTCTACTATTTCGAACATACCGACATCACAAGTCTTACAGAACTTTGGAGAGTGCCATTCGGAGAGAACAACGGACTTTCGGAATATGAACTCTCGCTCTTCTTCACTATGTTTGTATTCCTTCAGTTCTGGAACATGTTTAATGCCCGGGCATTCGCGACAGGCAAATCAGCCTTCCATTTCAAGAATTGTGGAAGTTTCCTCTTCATTGCAGCCATCATCTTCGGCGGTCAAATCTTGATTGTGGAATTAGGTCGGGAATTCTTCAATGTAGTACCCCTCAAATTCCTTGATTGGGTAATCATCGTGGGGTGCACCTCAGTAGTCCTTTGGATAGGAGAGTTGGTAAGACTCTTTAAAAAATAGAAGAAACTATATAAAACGGGGAGCCGGATAAATGGTAAATAGACTTTTATCCGGCTTTTCTTTTGTGGAAAAAATCATTTTTTATTGAATTAAGACTTTGGGGATTATTCAATTATTTTTATTAATTTTGTTTTTTATAAACTTTGGCTCAACACCTTGGGCGAAAAAGAGAGAAAATGGGTAAATACGAAGAACTATTGGCGAATCTTCCGAATGATTTCCTTCATGTGGCAAAATCCTATGCCACCGACAATAAATCTCCCAAGATTGAGCCTGTGCACCTGCTTCGGGCTCTCCTCCATAAAAATATGGGGTTGCTTGACTTCATAGAAACTGACTTAGATTCCGATTATTACTATCTTCTTGACTGGTCGGACGTTCGATTGGGTCAGACTCCCAAGAGCCCTTTCCCAATGAAGGGGATAGAATTATCAGACTCTGCTAAGAGTGTCGTTAAGCAGGCTGCTGAAATCTCTGAAGAACTCGGTTTCCCGGAGTTAGAATTGAAAGCCTTGTTGGCCTCCCTTGCCACTCCCGGTGTTGGCTTCACTTACGACCAATTAAAGACCTTACCGCTTTCGCCGGATGCTATCAAAGCTGCTATGGGAGGAAATAGGGCGACAGTCATGAATGACTCAACCCATAAATCAAACTCCACCGCGACCAAAGGAGAGGGAAGTTCCCTCAGCCCTTACTTTTCAGTGATGAAGGATGAAGATGACGAAAATGAAATCATTGGTTTTGAGTCGAAATTAAAGGGTATGTTGGAAACCCTATCACGTAAAGATAGGGCAAACCTGATTATCACGGGCGAAAATGGAGTTGGAAAGACCAGTTTAGTGAAAGCATTGGTCAATAGCCAGAAGAATGGTAAGCTCCCTGCATCATTAAAAGATCTTTATATAATAGATCTCGACCTTATGTCGCTGACCCAGGGCGTCACTTATAAAGGTGAGGTTGAAGACCGGTTCAAGAAGGTGGCAGATGAACTTTCCAAACATCCGCAACCTTTGATGGTGATAGAGAATTTCCAGAGGGTGATGGACAAGCAATCACTTCTCAATGCCCTCCTTCCCTCTCTTAAGAAACTTCTCTCAAAAAATCAAATACAGGTGATCTTGACATCTACTGTAGATGGTTTCACCAAAGATATTGAGAAAGATAAAGAATTGACAGGCTATTGCGAAAAGATAAGTGTGGAGGAACCCTCTGAAGAGATGGCCACGGAAATCCTTAAACATAAGGCTCCCAAATATTGCGAATTTCATGGAGTGGAAATGGCTGAAGATTTGCCGGAAGAGCTTGTGAGACTCGCCAAAAGATACTTGCCTGAGAAGAGCCTTCCATCATCTGCTATTGATTTGTTAGACCGTGGGATGGCCTCTTTGAAAATACAGAACGAATTGGCCGAGGAGGGAGAGCCGGAAAAAGTTCTCACCAAGGAGATTGTAAAGGATATTGTCGCTAACATGACGGGTCTTCCAATCGGCAATATCCAAACAGAGGAGCGGGAAAAACTTGGAAATGCCGAGGAGATACTCCATCGGAGAGTGGTGGGCCAGAACCATGCTGTCAAAAGTATTCTGGATGCTATCTATGAGTCGCGGTCAGGACTTAACAAAAAGGGTCAGCCCATCGGTTCATTCTTCTTCCTGGGTCCGACAGGCACAGGCAAGACAGAGCTGGCCAAATCGCTTGCCGACTTCCTTTTTAACGACGAGAACTCAATCTTGCGTTTCGACATGTCGGAATATAAGGAAGAACACTCCGTTGCTCTCCTTTATGGAGCACCTCCGGGCTATGTAGGATATGAAGAGGGAGGATTGCTTGTGAATAAAATCAGGCAACATCCCTATTCAGTGGTTCTTTTCGATGAAATCGAGAAGGCACATAGGTCGGTGTTCGACCTCTTCCTGCAAATCCTCGATGAAGGAAAGCTTCACGACCGACTTGGCAGAGTGGGAGATTTTTCCAATGCAGTGATTATCTTCACTTCAAACATAGGTAGCGATCATATCTTCAAATCTTTCGAGGCAGGACATGTGCCTACCCATGACGAAATGCTTGAAGTGATGCAAGGGAATTTCCGACCTGAATTTTTGGCCCGACTGACCGAAATATTGCCTTTCTCGCCTATCACTGAGGCAATGATTTCCCGGATATTTGATATTCATATAAAGAATTTGGTGAAGTCGCTTGAGGCGCAGGATATCACCTTCAAGATAGACGATACAGCTCGTGAATATATCACGAAAGTAGGGTTTAACAAGCATTACGGGGCTCGCCCTGTTCTTGGAATAATAAGGAAGGAGATCCGTCGCCCGCTCTCGAAGATGATTATAGCCGGCGATTTGAAGGCCGGAGAGACCGTGACTATGAAACATGACAAGGAGAAAAACGAAATTCATTGGGAGATTGACTGAGCATTGATATTTGAAAAAACTTACTGCCGGAGTATTATTCCCATGAACTACTAATAAACGAAAAACAAAATATAAAACATAGCTATGGCAAAGAAAACAGTTATCACCAAGGTGCTTGACGTAAACAATCAAGACGGAGTGATAGAATTTCCACAGAACCGGACACTCTATGTAGACCAGTTCACCGATGAAGCCCCTTCAGATGAAGACGAAATGAAAGGTTTTCAGGCGAGAAACGTTGCAGAAGTGTTTGAAAAATACACTCCCAAGAAAGAAGTGGAACTTGAAGATGAAGACGGAGAGATCAACTATGAGGATTTTATCTTCACTCAGTTGAAAGATTTCTCGGAGGATGCCCTTATTCAACAAAGCGAAACTATGTCGATGGCCAAAGATAAGATTGAGGCCTACAACAGCATAGTGGAGCAATTAAAGAAGAATAAGAAATTGCGCGACATTTTGAAAGATCCGTCGGCACGTCAAGGTCTTGTGGATGTCTTGAAGGCTATGCGTGATGAAATCGAGGGTAATTGATAAAAGGAGAGGATAAAAACAAGGAATAGAAAAAGATATGGCTACAGAAGGAAAGGCAATAGATCAGCCGCAACAAGAGGAGCTTCAGGCTCGACAGGCAGCGCCTCAACTTTCCACTGAGGAATTGCTCGAGTCAGGACTTGACTCCTTAAAGAAATTCGGAGGCTTTCAGATAGTAAAAGGCCTTATAAAAGGTGCAGCGAATCTTGATCCCAAGGAGGCCGTTGTGAAGAAATTATTCTTAAAAGATGCCGACTATGAGGAAGAGAGGAATTCAGTAAAGAAATCTCTCGACATATGGATCGACCTGCTTGAGAATGGTAAAGAAGCAGGCGCTGAAAAACTAATGGAAGTTTCGGAGCAAAAGGCCAAGAAGGCAGAAAAGAACCTTAGCAAAAACCTCAAAAAGGTCTTGGAGGAAATCCGTCAGCTTGAGATGGCTTATCGGGGAGTGGATGCATTTTTTGCAAACGCAGGCCAGGGTAAGGTAGACTGTCTGACAATCATGAATGTGGAAAAAGAGGCTTTGAGCGATTATGACTCCTTGTCAACTAAAAAGGTGAGAGACGAACTGGAGAAATATTACGACCGTCTTAACTTGAAGAGGAACTACAGTTTGATGGTTGCTCCCGGTTATTTGGGCGACAGCGACACAGTAAGGACTTGGGCCAAGACAGCCTATCGTAATAAGGTGTTGCTAATCACCGACTTTAAAGACAGTTTGAAATACGATATGCTCAAACAGGAGCTCGACAAGGCTAACCTTCAGGATCAAGATGTTGAATTAGCCAATGTTGTGATGACCTGCAACTATTTGCTTGGACGCAAAAAGTCGAAGACAGCCAAAGAAGACGATGATTTCTATATCCCAGCCTCCTCAGCATTAGCAGGAAGAATGACCAATACCGATGAAGTTGTTATTTCCCAAGGCATCGCGGGCAAGAAGTATGGCACTCTGGAAAATGTGAAGGGAGTCAGAATGGATATGAGGAAATCAGAAATAGCCTCAATTATCGATGAGGGAGTTGTGCCTGTTGTGGAGGAAGACGGACGCGTGATGGCTTTCTCCAACCGTTCGCTCTATAACGGAGCCACAATAGGACTTCAGGAGTATCCAATCGTAAGGGTGTTTGATTGGATGGCCAAAGTGTTCCAGAATTTCTTCAACGATGAGGCATTCCGAGTGTTTGACGGCAAGGTCAGAGACGAGCTGAGCCAAGCTTTGCACGGATTTCTTAGCGACTACAAGGGTCCGGGAGGATTGATCGAGAGCTACAGTCTTAAGGGAATAGAGCAAAACCCGGTGACTAAAGACATTAACATAAAGGTGGAACTCAAGCCATTCTTCGCAGCCAAAAACTTCCTTATCGAGCTCACAGGCCATAATGGGACTGCCGGAGTTGACTGGAACCAGAATGTTCAAAACAAAGAATGAAAAACTAAAAATATAATAACACCATGGCAACAAGACTTGCAACCATCTCCGCTGACGGCATCCAGGAGCGTGAGATCCTGTTCGTGAAATACGAACTCAACCAGAAGACCGACATCGAGGGACAACCGACCGGAACCACCCGTGGAGGAAAAATCACTGTAAAGGTGAAGAGCAACGACGACGGCAACACCGACATTCTCGAATGGATGTGTGCTACCCACATGAGCAAGTCCGGGAAGATTTCTTTCCCGAACCGTGAGGGTGGTGAAATGAAACATCTCTCATTCAAAGAGGGTTACGTGGTGGACTATGCCGAGACCTACGACGCTACCAACGACATTCTTCAATATGAGGAATTCACAATCAGCGCTAAGGAAATACAAGTGGGAAATGCCATCCACGACAACCGTTGGACTCTCAATCATTAATTGAATCCAAAGGCAACAGACATTGCCGGAGGCCGGTTTGCACCGGCTTCCGGTTCCAAATTAAATAGACTCATGCCGCTTTAATCCTAAAGGGGACGGAGTCACAGACCCTAATTAAAAAATGGCCATACACGGTAGTTTGAAATTCCGGGACCGCACCTATAACGTGGTTGAATGTGAATATCAGTTTTTCCAGTCGGTAGACGAGACAGGCAAACCGACTTCCCGTCCCACCGGAGGGATAATCACTGTAGTGATGCCTTCAACCAACGACGACGATATGTTTTTCTATAATTGGATGTTCAATAAATCTGAGGTGAAGGAAGGCGTCTTAAGATTCAATCTCTATTCTCAAGACAACAGGGTGAGCTACAAGACTGTGGCCTTCGCTAATGCCTATTGCGTCGAGTTGAGGGATTATTTCAACGACCATGACGAGAATCTGATGTATACCACCATAAAAATATCTGCACAAGTGATAGTTGTGGGGTCGACAAATACAGCCGTTTTCTCGAATGCATGGACAAACGACTCGGTTGAATCGCTTGCCGGCGATCTTTCCCAAAGGGTCAAAGACACATTCCAGAGTTTAAATTCATTCTGAAACAATGTCGACCACAATCTCAAGATTCACACTTATAATAGATGGAACTCAGTCGAGAGATTTCCTGTTGGAACTAGACGGGGAAATTTTCAAACTCGACAATTTTTCCCTTTGGCAGGCCCTGATGCATCCAAATGTGCTCCGTTTCACTATGCGGAAGGGGCCGCGCGAGGATGGAAACGATCCGAATTTTAAGACTTGTGGAGAGATAATCGGAAAAGACATCTCACTCATAATTGAGACAAAAAACATGGAGCGACTCTCCTCGATGAATACAGATGAAGCGACCACGAGCGACATCACGTTCAAGGGAATAGTCACAGCCGTCAATGGTTCGCGTTCCATGTCTGACTACACTATAGAGGTAGAGGCCAAAAGCTATGACTCCTTACTTGTCGACAATCCCAATTGTAAATCCTTTGAATGTCGGAGCTTGGAGGATATAGTAGGGGATGTTGTTGAAGAATATTCGGATTTGATATCCCCCCAAATAAGTCCGAGATTTACCGATGAGTTGCCATATACGGTGCAATACAACGAAAATAATTATCTTTTCCTGCAACGGTTGGCAAGAAGGTTTGGGGAATGGATCTACAATGATGGAGAACACTTGGTGTTTGGTGAGCTTCCTGAGGGGGAAACTGTGGTGCTAGGTTATCCCGACAAAGATGTGCCTTCCTATAGTGTAGACCTGAAACTTGCCCACACCGCGTTTGGACATGTGGCATCCTCCTATAATTCCTTTGATTCAAACATAAAGGAGGGGGCTGAAGAGATGGAAAGAAGCTATAATGGATTGGCTGACTTAGTCTATGAGGCGTCGCGTGAAAGGATAACAAAATCCACGCTTCAAAACCTCCATTCGGGAGGATTCTCCGACAACGACGGTAGAGAGACAGTCTTAAACGTCTCGACCAAAACACAGGCGAGAGGTGAAAAAGCCGGGATGCTTCTTTACAATGGAACAACTTATAGTTCTCGTCTTAAAATCGGGACCAAACTCATTATAAAAGACAATTTTTTAAAAAACGACAGAGCCGGTGACCTTAGCGATGTTGAGCAAGACGAGATTTTGATAACCGAGCTTACGCATTATTTTTCAAGCGACGAGACCTACTACAATAACTTCATGGGTATCCCGGCGGCCTGCGATTATCCGCCTTATGCTGATTCGGATGTCTTCCCCGTTGCCTCCTCTTGTCGGGCCAAGGTGACAGACAATGAAGATCCCAACAATCTTGGACGAATCAGAGTGCAATTTGACTGGCAGGCCCAGCTTGACGACGAAATGCAAACCCCCTGGCTCAGGATATCCCAACCCTATGCGGGAGGTGGTAAAGGTTTCAGCTTTCTTCCCGAAATCGGGGAGGAAGTGATGGTGGATTTCGAGGGTGGAAATGCGGAACGACCCTTCGTTAAGGGCACTCTTTTCAACGGAGTGGAAGATCCTGACAAGAAATGGCTCCCCGGGGATAATCAGGTTAAGGCTATACGCACCAAAAACGGTCACACGATTGAGATATGGGATAAAGAGGAGGGTGGTTATATCCGGATCTACGATAATGAAAAGGAGAATTATATCTTAACCTTCTCGACTGATGATAAATTGATCAAACTGGAATCTTCAGGAAATATCGAGCTTCACGCAAAGAAGGATATAATCATGAGGGCAGGCAACGACTTCAATGTCAAAGCCGGCAACGATATCATCACAGGGGCCGGAAGAAACCGGGAAGATACAACAGGGTCTGACAAGACTTCAACAGTGGGTCGGAACCATAGCGAGAGCATAGGCCAGAACCATTTCCATACCGTCGGAGCAAACCACGATGTGAAGGTGACGAACAATGAACAACTCACTGCCAACAATATCCGACAAGAGGCAAAGAAAGATTTAGACCAGTATTCCACCAAACATGTGGCGAAGGCCTCGGACTCGATGGCTCTAAATGCTTCAGCGGAGATAGATATAAAGGCCGCCCAAGTGAAAACCAACTAATAATAGGGTTCTCCATTAAAGACCCATAAAGAGATCTTTGTGAGATAAAAAGAAAAAAGGATGAGTTTCGATTCGATATTGAAGTCAGCACGAAGCGGGGCTAAAGGCATTCAGTCGGTGGCCAAGTTTCTCAAGATCGAGCTCCCTACGGAATTTCCGGAGGAGATTGTGAAGCTCAACGATTGTCTTGACACATATTCATCTGTCAAGACGATGGTTTCTACAGTGGTCAGTGACGCCACCGGTCTCCGAGATCTGTCAAGCTGGGCCTCTCTCACCGGGAATTTCGATAAAAACTGGGATGCCTTTGCAAAGGAATATAACGAGATTTTCAATCGGGCCAACAAACTTCAGAAGGAAAATATTCTAGAGACATTTGCCAAAGACCATTTTGGAGAAAACATTTTTGAAGCGGCAAGCATAATAAAAAATTCATCGGCCGACATCCTGACCGGCATCACCGGTTTTAAGGGCGGTGTCAATGCATTTAAAGGTAGCTATCGAAATCCCGTTGAGGCTGCAAATAAGATAACTCAGGGAGTTTCAGCCATTGTCAACTCAGTTCAGAAAGTTTCAAATTCCGTCAACAATATCCTCAAATTCATTGAAAAGAAGAGGGGAATCGAGAGTCCGGGAGGTTCTGTGATATTAAGCCAACTGGGTTCTTTGACTTCGAAAAGACCAATAGGCGTTGCCCTCTCGGGCATGAATATAGCCACCGGAGGCCTGAATGCTTTTGCAAGTGGTAATTCCACAATCAATGCTCTGAAACAAGGCGATTTAAAGGCAACATGGTCGGCTGGATATGCGACATACAAAAATATTAAGGGTATACTATCAGAAGTAAAGAATCTCAAGAAGAAACTTGGCCCCGGAGGGGTTGCTACCGGGGGAGCTGCTCCCATAAGTTTCAATTCCGATTCCCAGGAGGGGGAAACTTCTGGTATGACAGAAACAGCATTAGCGGCTGCCGGAGCACAGACTTGCAGCTATGTCTGCTCTACCGGGAGGATGAGATGTACAAACGGAGATCAATTGTCGACACTGACAGTTTTGCCGTTGCGCACTATATGGTTGTGGGGCCAGCCACAGGCCAATATATCGGATCATATCTCCATCGTCAATATTGCTCCATTCGGGAAATGCCACACGGTGGCCTTTCCTCCAACCGGGGCGGCCACATCGGCCAATCATGGAAAATTGACACCGATGCCTTGCATTCCCAACACTCCTTTCCCGTGGATGAACGGCAAGAATGATGTCTTGCTCCAGGGACAACCCGCTTTACTCGACACCTCAAAGTTGCAATGTATCTATGGAGGGACAATCACCATTACCTTCAATGGCCAGAATCCCAAATAGATAGTGATGAGAAATTAATTAAAAAGATAGAAACCACAATGGCAAAGATAAGACCGACAACGGCAGCCTCTATGGGTACGAAGGCGGCAAGCGGCAACGACTCAGTCTGGACCAAGATAGCTCTTGGTTGCGACGTAGTCGGTATGACCGATATTCCGGTGGTGTCGCAAGGAGCCGAAGCCATTAGCGGAGTTATAAGTTTATGTCAGGGTGATTTTATCAGCGCTGCACTATCAGTGGGGAGTATGGTTCCGGGTCTTGGGAAAACAGCGGAATTGGCAAAGGTTGGGAGAAGATCGGTAAAGGTGGCCGACGGTGTGGCCACAGTGGGCAAAGAGGCTAAGGCCATGGAAAAAGTTGTGAAGAATTCCGACGAAGTAGCCAAAGCTGTCTCGCAAGGTAACAAGGTTGAAAAAGCGGCAGCAAAGGCTCCTTCACCACAACCGACTAAAACCAATGCCAAAAATGTGAAGGAAACCCCTAAAAAGGAGACCATGAATGACAGAGTTAATGACAAGGATTTCAATATCTTTAACTCCGACGGAACAATCAATAAATCTGTAAAAATCAATGAAAATCCTTCCGGTTCCATATTTGGCGGAGGACAGGGCCAGACTGTTCAAAGCTTTAAAGGCAAAGGAGTGAATCCGGCTACTCAGGGACGAAATCTAACAAATTCCAACCCGGCGGTCAATAATAAATTCAACATGAGAATGGGTGTTACTAATTTAGGTACACTTTGGTAAATTTTTAATAGAAATTTGTGGCATATCAACCTATAATATATTACTCGGCGCTCCTATATGGAGAAGGAAAAGATCCTGTTTTCGGGGAATATGATCCGGAAACCGAGGAAGATTTCTCCTGCCTCTATTATTTCGGAGACTTTCCGAAGGGAGCCGAAAGTTTGGCTGTTGTTTGGTATGACCTTGAGTGTCGGAAAGCCTTTTCATTTTTCTTGGGATTGAAGGATTTGGGACAGTTGGATGATATCTTTGTGATGCCTGTGATGGGAGGGGCTATATGTGTGTGGGTTGTGAAAGGCGACTCTACAGGAGCTATCTATGAATTCAATTGTGATGAATATTTTCTCGAGAAACCTAATGCTGAATGGTGGACAGAGGTGGAGGAGGAACAAAGCGAATATGACAAACATAGAGAAAAATTAACGAAGGCTTGCAGTGAAAATCTTGAAGGCTTGCAGTTAATCTCCCAGAAATATCAATATAGATTTTCAATCTTATTGACAAGCAACCACGAGATAGAATTAAAGGGTATTGACCTGACACTGGCCGATGGTACAGTGGCACGGCTCCGAGAAGAGGAATTCTTCAAAAGTCATTTTATGGCTATACCCAAACAAATAGCCCTGAAATGGGAGTCGGAAGGAAATGAAATCAATACTTATTTCACATTTGATTTCCTTCAATGTAATCGAATCTTTAGGGAAACTTACCAGGATGATTACAAGAAAAATATGGATTTTCTGATACACATAAATGAAGAATTCCATATTTATGAATCAGGATTATTCTGCCAAGGAATGGAAGCTCCGATAGTTATCCCACAAGAGGCCCTCCAGACCATAGTATTCAAAAACAAATTTGAGGAATTCCGAAGCGAAAACTATCACGAGGCTCCGGGAGCATGGAATTGGTGATAAAAGCATTAATCGATAATTCTTAACAAAAAACTGAGAAACAAAAACTAAAAAACCAAATATATGGAATATGTAGAAATACCTGAAGGTGGCAATGAATTCATTGTGATACTGACAATAGAAGGAACACCCTATGAAGAAGTGGAGGTGCAGATCACAGATCCTTATAAAACCATCCGCGACCAGATAGAGAATATTGTTAGAGCTTTTGAACTTCCCAAAGTCAACGATGACGGAGAACCCATTATATATCATTTAGGAAAGTTAAAAGACTCCGACGATTCCGAGACCTTTATTCTGGATGAGACAGGAAACAATGGCGAAGAGAAATCCTTGATGGACTATAACATTGAACGAGGCGACCATCTTCATCTGCTGGCAGTGCCAATCGCAGGTTGAATTCCGGAGAATAAAAACCTACTAAATGAAAAAACATGGATGAATCAATAGCCAAATTTAATTTAAAGGATTTGCGAGGCCGCGACGCCCGTCTTCTTCAGGAATGGATAGAGCTTGACACTTTATGCTCCAAGAGGAAGGCCAAAGCCGCTGATCCTTTTGCTCCCTCTATTTCCTATATCATAAGGAGAAAAAACGCCATGGGTCTACCCGTGGAGTATGAAATTTGGTATAGGGTGAAATCGATAGTGGGTGTTAAGGATACGCCGGCTCCACGGGAACCGATTTATGGCTATCTCCATAAAATGAGGATTGTATTGCCCAACAATTATCCGGCTGCCGACGGTAACCCGCTCTTTACATTTATCACCGATATCTGGCATCCCAATGTCAGGAGCGCCGGAAGCTTCAAAGGCCACGTGTGTCTGACAATTAAAGAGATGGGAGTGATGGCCTCACTAAAAGATTTGGTGTTGAGAGTGGAGAGATATCTCACTTATCAATACTATCATGCCAAGAATACTCCCCCTTATCCTGAAGACCAGAATGTGGCTGAATGGGTGAGAGAAGAGGCTGAACCAAACGGATGGACCCGTTTCAATCAAGATCGGGAGGAGCCAAAGCCAGCACAGGTCCAATCGACCCCGCAGACTGAAAACACCGAACCTCCAAAAATTAAAGTGAGAAGAATATGATGAAAAAAACGTTGGCAGCGCTTTTTGCCCTCTCGTGTCTTTGTTCTCAAAATATCGAGGCCAAGCTGAAATTTTCAAATCCTTTTTCATCCAAGGAGTCCGCTCCAACCGAAATGCCAAATTCCGTCAATAGGGAGTTTATAATTTCAATGAATGGAGAAGAGAATAAGGAAGTTACTGAGAACCTTGGTTTTGGAGAAATTCGTTTCGAATTTGTGGCTGAACATGGAGACGAGGCAGTCGTAAAGGTAACATTCGACAACACCACTCAAAATCCTCCCTTGGCAGCCCTGATATTTAGAGAAAATAAGGTGGAGAGCCAATTAAAAAAGGGTAGCCCAAAAGTAGAGTTCGATAAGAAATATGTCGGAGGAAAGATGAACCATAGGGTCGAGGGATTTACTGGTATTCCAAATGGATGCATAATTATAGGAGCTTCTAAAACTCAGGAACTCTTTAATTTTGAAATTCCGATGAATGAAGAGGAAACTTTTGAACTTCCCTTTTATATCGCAAGCTATAAGCCGAAAGATTTTGTCTCCAAAGGTCCTTACAACACTAAATATAAAATTCTTCGTCAGCAAAAATTCAGATTTGTAGTGAAGGTTGACGGATGGTCGGAAAAAAATCCTGAATATGTATCGATCCATTCCCGTTATGAAACTTTGATTGCGAGTCTCAAGGGCACGACCTTCTGTCAGAATCGGCAGCATAACCAGACCAAAGAGGAGCAGCAACAACCTTATAGGGATGAAATCGCGACACTGACAGATCAAATCAAAGGCGTGTTGAATACCCATCCGGGATGGAGCGAACAAAGCGAACCATATAAGGCCTACCACACATTGCTGACTTCTTTGGAAGAGATAAATCTTGATAGCTATGTGAAAGACTGCGGGAGGCATACTCCGGTGAAGACCCATAATTGTGCTTATTGCGGGAAAACTCCACAACAACTCTACCATGCACTTGATGACACCTACCAGCAGCTCTATGCCGGCAAGATAACCAAGGCTAAGGCACAACAAATCGCCAACACTATAAAAACCTGCTATCAGACCAACAAAAAGAGAAAAAAAGACTCATCCTACGATAGTAAAATCCAGAGTTTCTACAACCGGATTATGAACTACTAAGAGATGAAGGAGAAAATTTTACTCATATTCACTCTTTTGATGCTGACACTTCCCGAAATTTTTTCTGTGGAGGTGAGAGACACTGTGGTGACAAGCGGCAACGACAAGATCATATTGTCTTATCGGGTGTCGGAAAGTCCTGATGGTTTTACAGTGGATTTTCTCTCAACGCGTATTATACCCTCTCCAACTTTGGAGAGAGAATGTAAGGGAGAATTGGGACGTTTGAAGGTTGTTGCATTCGAGCGTGTAGGCGAGTTCGGAAAGGTGAAATGGAAAGGGATCGCTCCGGAGGCCCTAATGGTGCCAGCAGGAGTGAATTATAAGATGTCGCCTGAAGGGTTTAACATTCTCGGAGAAAGTGGTCCTCTCTATTTTAGCGGAATTCCGGAGAGGGGCAGATATGTTAGTCTCCCCCTTTACATAGCTCTTTATGAAAAAAAGCAGAACTATAGACTATTGAGTTATTCCACCTCGCCTCTGCAATTGAAGCTCACTCCTTCCAATAAAGGGAGGAAAGCTTCAGCAGCAACCCCTGCCACTGAGCAGATTGCTGTCTATAGCAGTGAGGAACTAGAAGGAGATAATGAGGCTACCTTAAGTGCGCTCGCAAGTATAAATCTTATAAAGGAGCTATTGGTAAAGGAAACAGAGGTGCCTTTCTCAACGACACTTCAAGCTGAACTGAATAACCTGATATTGCTGAAAAACAGCGTTAAAGATCCGGAAGTCGGAGAAAAGATCAATGAACTTCTTCTTGAAGTCGCAGCCCGGGAAAAGGAACTTAAACAAAATCAAACAGCTTCGGCCAAGGCTCAGCAGGAAGAACTTGAACAGCGCCAGAAGGAGGCGGCTGAGCAAGAACGGCTCCAGATGGAGGAAGAACAAAAACTTCGGGATGAGCAACAACAAAAACGCACAATATGGATTATTGTAGCGGGATTGGTTGTGGCTGTTTTAGGTTTTATTGGTAAGGCTGTTTTCAAACATTTTCAAGATTTAAGAAACCAGGAGAAGATAGAAAAGATGCAAGCCTCCTTAATGGCTCAAGCTCAAAACGAAGCCAAAAGGAGGGCACGAGAAACCGTAACCAACCAGGCATATTCTATAGAAAAGAATGTGAAAACGCAGGTTAGAAACAAAGTTGTGGTTATCGGTGAGAAAACAAACAAGACAAATAGAAAAGTGATATGAGGTTGGACAATAAAATAAGAGTCCTTTTTGGAGTTGTTGCTTTTTTGATTCTCCTTCCTTTGGGAGGTAATGAAATTTATGGAGCACCGAAAAAATCAAAAAATAAGGGTGTTTCCATAGAGGAATTGCTTAACAGCAACACCTTTTTCGGTCAGGAGGCTGTAAATAATTATATTTCTACATGCGACTCTTTAAAATATAAGATAGAACTCAGTAAACATAAAAGGGAGACTATAAAGGAGACAGGAGTTGAACGTTTTCTATCAGAGTCGGAGTCGGAATTAAAAATGAAGCGGGATGATGTTGTCGACATTGCTTACGGAATGGCGGCAAAATCGACGGGGGGAGAGCAGAACCTTTCATTGGTGATGGAAATCCTTCTCAATCGTCTTGACGCTCGTCAACAGGCTTATGACAATCTGAAGGAGGCAGTGGACATTGCAGTTGCCCAGGAGGAATCTGAAAATCAGAAGGCTGGCACTATTATCAACTATTGTATCATTGGGGTTATCTTCATTGGTCTTGTGGTTTGGATGATAGTAATGATGAGAAGAAGATCGGCTCAAAAATCGGCTCCAAGAAGATCGGCGGGACGTGGTGCTCCTTCGGCCTCTGTCTCAGAAGGAGGCGACAATAATATAGTGGTGAGACGTCGCACCACCTCCATAATGCGTAAACAATCATTGGAGGATGTGGTTGGAAATCCCGCATATCTTGAAATTGATTGCAAAGATTATATAAAAGAGAGTGCCGTCCGGAAAATATATATCCAAAACCATTGTATCAACGAGATTTATAATCTCTATAAGAAGGACTTAGATGAAAGCGATCATCCTAACGAAGACGGATGCATGGTGATTGGCCGATGGGTTTTTGATCAGGATGTAAAAGCCTACGACGTATCGATGGAGTTTGTGGTCTTTCCGGGCGACGACGCTAAATTCTCGGAATATGAACTTGATTTCGGAGGCCAAATTAAATTGAGGATAATGGACAAATTGCGCAAATTACGCAAGGACACGGGACTACAATATGATCTTGTGTGCTGGGTTCATTCCCATCCGGGTCTCGGAGTCTTCTTCAGCCGATCGGATGAGAATGTGCAAAACCAGCTTAAACATCCCCAACACCCCAATTTCCTTTTGGCTATGGTGGTTGATATTCTCACTCCGGGATGGGAGACAGGAATTTTCACTTTCCGGCCCGACGGCAGTTTGAATTCCCGCAACGATCTAATAAAACTATGTTCCTTTGAGGAATTTCATCAATGGGCTTTAGACCACGATATGCCGGCAAAATCTCCGTCTGCAAATTTCGACTTAATAAAGGATTCCAAAGTAAAATTGCCTGCATGCAAAAGCATTGCCATCGACAAGGAGGGAATTGCAGAAATGGATAAAATATTGACTGCCGGTGATCAAGAATTCGCGGCATGGATCTGTGCACAGGAAATTGACTCTTCCTCCGGGAAAGATTTTATAATCAGGAAGTTTGACGAAGAGACCGGCAAGATTTGCGAAGGATCAAAGGGAGCATTGCTCAAAATATCCTATCCAAGCGCGCCCACTATCAAACGCCTCCTTTCAGAAGATCTGGCAACTCTTAGTTTCATTCTTGCATTTTCTGACCGAGACCAGACCTTAACCTCCATTCCGGTGGTGAATGGAGAAATCATCACTGACGAACAGTTTTATGGAATCATAAAATTAGAAGAAATCATATCATGGACAAAAAAAGATTCCTGACAAAAATATTCATAACCCTGTTGGGACTGACCGCGATATTTTCGGGAAGAGCCCAGACGCCTGCCCATCTGGAATTCAACGACCGTAGTTATTCTTATGAAAAAGGCAACGACTCTATCAAAATATATTTCAACCTGACCGGTCCTGATGGGAAGCGCATCCTGAATATGTCGCCCGAGGCCTTCCGAGATAAGGTCAGATTTCTTGAGGATGGACGGGAGATTCAAAACGGCGAAGTTCGCAGTATTGTGACGGGAGTCCGGGTTCCCAACGACTATACCTTCTCAATCCTTTTAGACCGAAGTATTCCGGCCGAAGGGAAGGTGCAGATATTAAAGTCTGTGAAGAATTTTTTGGATATCACGCCAGACTCCACAGTATTTGTATCCTTTTTCGGGGATGAGGTTTCAAACTCCATTTTGGCCTCCCGACAGAATATTGGGAAACTTGAACAGGCCTATATGGTGCCCTCGATTGGTAAATCCTTCTATAGCGGCATCCATTCAAAGTTGGCGGAATTTTCACCGGAAACCCCCGACTTTATGTCGGATATCAACGCTCTTGCATATGTGAAAAACTCCTTGATAAGCCATAAGGCCGCGCAAAATCCGGGAAAGAACTTCCTAATAGTGTTTGTGGAGGGCAACACCCGCCCGGATGATGAGGCGTTAGATTTCATCACCATGAGCGACTATCAAAGCCATAATGCTGAGGTGCTTCCCAAGGTTTTTGCTTTTTACTATACGGAAGAAGGAGAGGATGCCCGCATACGCACCACTCTTGAGGGCCTGACCCATCCCCAGGATTCAACCCGCAATGTCATTGAACGGTTGAGAGGCCAAGTGGCGGAATCTAAAGATATGGGAGAGGTGCTTCAGAAATTCCAGACTGTGATCGAAGGAGCAACCTACGATTATGTTTTGGCCTATGAGGCACCGGAGGATAAGACCTATGCCGGCAACATAAATTATGAGGCCAAATCCGGGGAAAATGAATTGGGCAGAGCCACATTCACCATCGGAAGTGCGGAGAAGCCATGGCCGGAACGCCAACATACCTCCACGAGTTTCTTCCTTGAACTTTTTGTGGGAATAGGAATAACAGCCGTCACCCTTATTTTCTATCTTTTAGTGATGAAAGTGGTTGTGCCATGGATCCGTCAGCTAAGATTTCGCCATCGTTATTATTCAAAATATAAACCCCAGGCAAATGTCAGGAGATTAGTATGTGCCCTTTGCCGTCAGCCTATAGAAGAGGGAGACAGGATGGTCACAAAATGCAAGGACCATCCGATGCACATAGAATGTTGGCAAGACAATGGTTATAAATGTGTGGCTTATGGTCAGAATTGCCGTGATTCTGCAGAGACTAGGGTTAATTTCAAGGAATTATTCAGCAGGGTGACTTTACGCGACCTTTCACAAACGATTGCAGGAGTTATAGCGGGGCTTGTGAGCTGGGTCATCTATGAGCTGTTCGGAAGAGGAGGCTTTAATCGCCTGTCGGAATGGATAGTGAGTATAGTTTTCGGTCCCGATGATTTCCAGTCTTCACTTATTGTAGACTGTGTTGCCCGCACCTCCGCTTTCCTGATGATAGGCATGTTGCTTGGATTTTTCATATCCTTGATATTCAGATATCGTGACGACGTCAGAGACAAGGATTGGAGAATCTGGGGGAAGATTGTGTTGCTTTCATTTTTATCTTCGTTTATAGGTATGCTCTCCTTTGCGATAGGCGCCGATTTATTCTGTGTTATCTTAAGGGCCTCCGGTAAACTTTATATTCCCTGGTATTGTTCTTTACCGGCTTATGTGATATTCTCCCTGGCGGTGTCTTTGTCGCTGACGATAAAGTCTACTATTCCTTTGAAGAGCGCACTATGGGGTGGAATTATATCCGCAGTGATAGGTTTCTGGGTGCTCTATTTCACGGAGTTTACGAGTCAAAACTATCAATGGGTCAATATATTGCTTGATTTCATCATTTATGGAGGTGGTCTTGGCGCATCGTTAGTGACAGTCAGGATGCTTTCGGAACGATATTTCCTTGAGATTCAAAACGGCTTGAAGGAGGGTACCAGTATACCTATCCATAAATGGATGGAATCTTCCGGAGGTGGCAGAACCGTTGTGATGGGTCTCCACAAGGGTTGTGAGATAGAGATGAACTGGGAGAAAGACAATAAGGTTGCCAAAGAACATGTGCATCTCTATAAAGATAAAGATAGGAAACTGACAATGCTCAAGCCTCTCGACAAAGGAGTGATTCTCAATAATCGTGTGGAATTATCGGTGAATCAACCGGTGGTTCTCAACCATGGCGACACATTCCAGATAGGCGATACGGTGTTTAAATATGTCGAGACCTATTCTAAGAAAAAGGAAGAAAAGCCAGAAGAAGGTCAAACTTTATCTAACAGAATGAGAAATGCATCAGGAAAACAAATACGATTGGGGTGAGGGTGTTTTCACGCTTCTTTCATGGTTTAGAAAGGAAAAAGTGAAGAATGCTCGCGTGCTTGTGGCCGGCGCAGGTGCTCTCGGTAATGAAGTTGTGAAAGATCTGGCTTTATTTGGAGTTGGCCACATAGTGGTGGTTGATTTCGACCGTATCGAACTTAGCAATCTGACTCGTTCTGTATTGTTTAGAGAGGATGATGCTTACGCCCATAGATACAAGGCGGAGGTTGTGGCTCGACGTGCTATGGAGATAAATCCTCAGATCAAAGTCACTCCCATAATAGGGAATTTATTTTCCGACGTAGGATTGGGTGTCTATCGTGAGGTAGATGTTGTGATCGGTTGTCTCGACAGTAGAATAGCCCGCTATCAACTCAACCGGATGGCGTTCCGAGCTGGGAAGAGCTGGGTAGACGGAAGTATTGAAAATTTAAAAGGGGTTGTAAGGGTTTTCACACCCGGAATAAACTGTTATGAATGTGGTCTCACCCGTGAGGAATTCAATCATATCATGGTTCGCACCGGATGTGCCGATGTCGTTAGAGTCCAGACCGCTCACGGGCGCGTTGCAACCACTCCGGTTAGCGCCTCGATTGTAGGGGCTGTTGAAGTGCAGGAGGCAATGAAGGTGATTCATCGCGACACCTATGAGGAGGGCCATTCCCCTTTCAAGACTCTCGAAGGGAAAATGTGGGTCTATAACGGCATGAACTGCACTGTTACAATCTACAACACTTCGGCTTGGAAAAATAATTGTCCTTCCCATGAGGTATGGGAGCCGGTAATTTCTGATGGAGAGATGTCGGCCGATATGACTGTGGGAAAAGCCTTGGAAAGAATAAAGGAGGTTTGTGGAGTCTGCAACGTTGAAATCAATATGATGAACAATCGATTTGTCGAAACTATTATTTCCGAACGTCCCGAGAAGGAGTTTAAGGTGATGGTGGCTGAATCAAAACTCGATGAGGTTATTGAGAGCGATAAGAAAATGCGCGATTTGAGCAAGATCACTCTCTTCAGGAAAATATTCCATGAAAATATTTCAGAGGATTTCCCATTTAAAGATTTGACCTTAAGAGAGATTGGCATTCCTTATTTTGATGTCTTGAAAGTTTCCACGGAGAAAGGAGAATTTTATGTGGAATTGGGAGGTGACCGGCATTTATACGAGTGAAGATGGAGAGAATACCGGAAGATTTAAGGATTGAATGGCTGCTTGATTATCTTCCTCCCGAGAAGAGGAGAGTCAGAGTGGTTGGCCCTCATAAACGAAATGCTTATGAAGACTTGGCAGCCATCGAAGAGTCTGAAGAAACGGATTTGATAAACATATCAGTGGCCCGAAAGGGTTTTTATGATATTCTTCCGGAAGCCCTGTTTCATCCATTAGACCGTTTTGATCATTTACCGGAAGACGACTACGACAGGAGGTTTAAGGAGGAAGTGGAGGCCGAAAGATTGGAAGAAGAGAATGCAAGAAATTTTTTTAGTCCGTTTGACCGTTTCTTCCTTGAATTTTCAACTCAACTGATAAAATTCCGAGAGAGGGCAACTTCGAGACATATAATTGTCGAAATGATTGCGGATCGGTTACCCGAGAATTATGCTTCCAATCGATTTGTCAAGAAGTCGTTGATGTTCTTGCCAAAAGTTTCCCTTATTAGGGGAGATAGATTTTTCATCACTCAGTTGATTCGGTATGCCTTAAAGAGCGAGGAAACGTGTTTACGACCAAATTATGAACTGTGCCGCTTTAAAGACCCTCTTCCGGCTTATCTTTGTGAGCTCGATGCTCCGAGAAATGTGGATGAGGCAATTGAAGACCCTTCGCAAATTCGCTTGCCCAATAGAGGAGAAGAGACTTATCTTGGCAACGAGTTTGATGAAGAAACAGAAATTTTTCATGTGGCCTTCTGGGATGAGCATGAGTGTGATGAAAATTTCCTTCGGTTTATAGATGAGCTAGAAGTATTTTCAGACTTTATTAATGACTTTTTTATGGGCGTGGGCCAAATATTGAAGTTTGAAGTTTCCCAAGAAACTATCCCTCCCCGCCTTGATGATGATAAATATTACAATTATTTGGATTATAACACCAACATCTGATATGTCGAAGAGAGTTATATGGAGAAGGGGGATGCGGCTTTCGTCGGAGACCTTCGAATTGATGGAGAGACTTCATGCAACCGGAGTGAATGCTGCGGCTAAATTGGGAGCAGGCGCCCGGATGGGTCTTTATTGCGGAGAGAAACCATTTGAACTCGGAGTCAATGTGCAAGGAAACTTTTTGGAAGTGACCACGCTCCGATGTGATGCAATCACCAGGGGTGGTGTCTTGGTAAACATTGAATTCGACAGCCGATTCACAAATAATAAAGATACGCGGGTGGAAATTCCTTCGGGGGCAGAATCCAAGGCCCTTTACCTTGTTTTGGAAATAGATCCGGAAGGTTGGATGGAAACAGGAGTAGAGACTGTCGAACAGGAATTTCTTTTTAAACTCCGGACAGATGAGTCGGCCTTGGGCGATAATGAGTTGCCATTGGGACTCTTGGTCTACGAATATGGCTGGCGGCTTGACGAGACCTCCTTTGTGCCCCCTTGTCTTTATGTGGAAGCACATGACAAATATGTTCGTCAACTCTCCAGGGCGGTCAATCTGGCTAAGGAGATGATGAATAAATGTCTATCTTTTACAAAAGTGACAGAGATAAATCTTCTTTCAAGGTTGCTAGAGACTAGCACGGATGTCTTCCATCGGCTTGATAAAGAAAGAGATTTTCTAACCCCTGAAGAGCTGCTTGTAGGGGTAGAAAGATTGGTGGGAGCCTTCGTAATTGGATGCCAGCTTGAAGAGGAGCTTGAACTGGATGATCCAGACCCATATTATGATTATATACGGAAAACCTATGATAAGAAAAACCTCTATAGAGATATAGAGACTGGACTAAATCTTGTGGCTGAGATTAATAATAAGCTGGAGTTAGCTTTCACGGCTAAACATGAAAAACCCAAGCCAAAAATTAAGCCGGAGGTTGAGGAAGATTGGAAAAAGAACATAAAGGTGGTGAAATTATAAAATTTCCGATAGAAGTTTAAATCTTTGAATTGAAATTAAATTTTTCAGAAATTTTTAAGATAAAAAGACCTTTAATCTAAATTCACATGTTTGAATTTTCGGCCTTGCCATTGTCGATAGATTTGAAAAAGAGACCTTCTCTGCAGAAGGAAGAGGGGGATGAGAAACAATGTATAGATAATTTCATCGACCTTTTGATCTTCACTCCGAAGGGTTCCTTCACCGCTGACCCTGATTTCGGTTTTGAATATTGGAACCATGAGTTTTCCAATTTTGATGTCAAGGAATTCAACAACAATTACATGGGTGTTTTGTCGACAGGCGCGTCAGTCGACCGTCTTTCCCATAAAGATTGTGAGGATAGTTTAAGGAGCGGGATCGAGCAATACGAACCCCGGCTTCTTGAACCAAAAGTGAGAATCGATCTTAGGATAAATCAAAAAAAGGGAAGGAAGAAGATTCAATCCAAATATGAGATGCATATAACGATAGGAGGGAAAATCAAGGAGGGCCTCGGAATGAAAGACTACGAGAAGAAGGTGGTCTTCATGGTTGAGCCGATGCTGAAACCCAACGTCAAGGCTTCGGCCCTATACATATAGGAATATGGATGCAAGTATAAAAAAGGAGATAGAGAGACTCAAAGAGGAGTTGGAATCTTCGGCTGAAGTGATGCAAGATCCTGTGGCTTTGTTGATGCTGACAGCAGTGTCCCATCAGGTCAAGAAGCTTGAGGATGAAATGGAAGAGATTCCGGAGCGGGTGACAGAGCGTCTTGCCGCTGATTTTCTACCTCCCGGCTCGATTGAGCCGGTGCCTGCTTTGTGTCTGGTCAAACCTTCCTTAAAATCGAAACGAGACATCAAACCTCATGAGATTCCCGACAATGTTTTGTTTACGTATAAATCTCCGGAAGGACCTATTACCTATACACCATTATTCAAAAATTTGATTGTTCCTTATGAGAATTTGCTTGTCCTGTCGCCCTCACGATTGAAGAAGCTAGCATCCGATCCTCATATTGAAGACCATATAAAGGGACATGTTTGGGTAGGTATCAAGAACGGATCGGAGATTTCTACGTTGCGTGGTGTATCATTCCTGATAAAAAATTCATTCGGATTAATGCCGGTTCAAATAAACCTGTGTCAACGCACAGAGGGACCCGATGGTTCTTGGGGGAGAGATTTGATGTTTTCCGATGCTTCACACCCGGATTCAATCCCACTTTCAGAACCATTCGATGCCAGGCAAATGTCGCCCACCATGGTTAATGTCTTCACGGTGTGGCGAAATGCCTTTAGAGAAGATAAGGATCGTCAGCTTTTGGTCATAAACGATCCATTCACAAGTCGCGACGAATTCAAGCCGGGCAATAATCCCTTTGTAAGCCGTTATATAAAATATTTTGAGAGCAGCCTTCTCTCGGAATGGGACAATTATCTATGGCTCGATTTAGATTTCGGGGAACAGATCTTACCGGAAGACATAGATGTGGAGATGAACATAGTGGCAGTGGTGAATGTCAACATAAACACAGTCACTTTGACCAGCTCATCACCTGTGGCACGATTAAACAAAGAGGGGAGTCAGTTTGTGAGCGTATTGGAAACTCCCTTAAAAAACCGGAAACTCGGTTATCCATCCAATCGTTCCGAATTTACTATTAGAGATTTTGATACCGATATTTTCAAGCCAGGCCGACTCTATCGAGAGGTCAGGCGTCTCTACAATAATTTCATAGATGATTATTATGCCTTCACAGAATTCCACGGTTTAAAAGACGGGGAATCCCTAAAGACTTTACGTGAAGTTGTAAATAAGATCGGAGAGGGGGCTGATAAAACGAATCCGGGTTCGAAACGGTATGAGGAAGGCGTTTATGCAATGAAAAACCTTTCGTCGGGAAGTTTAGCGGTAAAGGTGACTTATCTCACTACTTTAGGAAGCCAGGGAAACCTCCCACAAACTATGCGTCGGAATCGCGACGGAGAATGGGAGCCCGATACGATGGAGAATAAAAAGGATGCTGCCCTTGAGAAAGATATTCCCGTGGTCTGCAATTATGATTGTGGCAGAGACAAAGCGAAGGTAGATGAAGTCTATGAGTTGCTGCGTTATCACTCCATGACCCGCAACCGGCTATTCACCAAAATGGATATAGAGGCCTATACCCGCGTTGAACTAATGAAATTTTTTGGCAAGAGCGAGAAAGACAGAATGGAGATACAGCTATCCGTGATGGGGGCTCCAGGTTTTAGATCGCTTCACCGTGCCCTTTATGTGAAGATATATTTCAAGGATAAAAGGAATTGTATAAAAGCTATGGATATGGGCTTAGACAAAAGGCTCACCCGGGGAATTGAAGACCACAGTTGTCTTTCCATGCCTGTGATAGTCATCCTGCATTCTTTGGAGAAATAACCGTAAATTCCTAATTTTGAAAGTAAAGAATAAATAGAAATTTTTATAAGAGAAATAAGAAGAAAAGGTTCCCGATGCGTATTCCACCGATAAATATAAGCGGACTGGTAAGATTCCTGAGAGAGGAGGGATTGGTCACTTTAAGAAAGGAGATGACCAGCAATGCCACAAAAGTCGGCAATGGCTTGAAGGATATCACTGGAATGGAGAAAGTGGAAAAGGCATGGTATAACACAATGTCCATCTTGGAGCTACAAGTAGTGCCGGTTTTAAGAAAAGGATGTGAACCTGCGGCTTTAAGAGTACCGGCAGCTTCTTTGGTGAAAAGCGGAGGGAACTTAGTATTGGCAGTGTCTCAAGTTTTAAGTTTATTCCCGGGACCGGTGGGCATAGTGTGCTGTGTGATTAATGCAATTGTGGCCTTTAGTCAAGGAAAAATTCTTCTTGGTTTTTTTGAGTTGTTGTGTTGCATTCCCGGTATAAAGATTGTAGGAAAGACAATGGGCAAGGTTGTGGCTAAATATTTGGCTCGGGGAGGAGGAAAAGTTATTGTGGAAGTTACCATGAAAGAGAGCAAAGCCTTTGCCTATACTTTTGGAATGCATTTGACTAATACATTGAAGGAAAGCGAAAGTTTTTTGAAGGTTATTAAAGCCGACGGAAAAGGCTTCATTATGTGGGATTATCTCTCTAAAAATTATTTGAAAAAGGCGGCGACGAGGAATCCGAATATTTTCAGCCAGAATGTGAAGAAAGATTTCACAGAAACTGTAGCTAAATCAAGTCAGAATGGTAATAAGGTAGAATTCAATATATTATTGAATTATAAATTAAAGCAATTAGGAGGTAAGTGAAGTATATTAAGGTAAAAATATTTATATATCTTTTAATAGTCTCTCTGAATGGTTTTGCCTATTCTGATGCCGATGTCTATTCTTATGTGGCGCAGCATAAGGAAACGGCTCTAAAGTTTGAGAAAGAATATGGCATCCCGGCTGCGATCACTTTAGCACAAGCCATATTGGAATCGGGGAGTGGCACAAGCAGTCTGACCCGTGCCTCTAACAATCATTTCGGAATCAAAGCAGGAAATTCATGGGGTGGTAACGTCTATTACGCATGGGACGATGAACCTCAAAAGAGCCGTTTCAGGTCTTATTCTTCAGCTGAAGATTCATTTCGTGATTATGCAAATTTAATCACCGGAAGCTCTTACTATCGACCCCTTTTTTCCATTAATATCTATGACTATCGCGGATGGGCCCATGGGCTGAAAAAAGCAGGTTATGCCTCCGCTCCCCATTATGCGCAGGCTTTGATAGGAATCATCGAACATTATAAACTTTATAACCTTAATGGAGGAGTGAAACTCAAGCCTGGGAAAACCGTGGTGATAACAAAATATATTGATGCTGAAAAACCGGTGTTCGAAGCTGAAGATATAGCCTCAGAAGATGAAGAGGGAGAGGAGGAAAACATAATTAATGCAGCAATGGTGAAATATGCCGTTGAAATAAATGGAGTAAGCTGCACGGTGGTGCAACCCGGTGAAACCCTTGCATCTATCTCAAGAAGGTTTGATATCTCTCCGGATGATTTATTGAAATTCAATGAATTGGCATCTTCCAGACAAGTGAAGGAAGGTGATATCATTTTTCTTGACTCAAAACGCAAGAAATATGAAGGTTCGCAAGATTTTTATGTGACCAAAGCAGGGGAGACCTTGCATGATGTCTCTCAAAAGTTTGGCATAAAGAGCCATAATTTGGCAAAAATGAATAAACTTGATGATTACATCCTTCTTGATGCCGGCACGAAACTATATCTCAAATGATTAAATTACAAAAGAATTTTAATTAGTTTTTCAAAATTATTTGAGAAAAGGATTGGAGTTATTTAATTTAGAGGTCAAATAAGAAAAAAGTGCAGTCAAAAAGAAGGCTTGACGATCAATCATAGTATGAAGGATATCAATAGTATTGCTTCCAGTGGAGAATTGCTCGACGGTCGGTATAAACTTCTGAGGCCATTAAGCTCGGAAGGAGGATCGGCAGATGTTTGGCTCGCCCTTGACACCAATACCATTGACGAGGTGTTTGATGAGGATAGTCTTCAGAGTGCTCCCAATGAGGAAACCGGGATTCAGGTGGCAATAAAGGTCTATCGTCCAAAAAATGCACTCGATTTGGGGGAACAGAGATTTCGGGAGGAATTCAAGATTGTCTTTAATTGCCATCACGAAAATCTTGTGCAACCAATAAATTTTTCAATATATCAGGGGATTCCTTATCTTGTGATGCCCTATAGCAAGAATGGCTCCTCAGAAAGTCTCCAAGGAAAATTAACTGACAAGGACCAGTTATGGAAATATATTGAAGACGTGTCGGCAGGCCTGGCGTATCTTCATGCCTTCAGCCCCACAATTGTCCACCATGATATAAAGCCGGCCAACATTCTAATAGATGACCATGATAATTTCGCAATCACTGATTTCGGCATAAGTTCCCAAAGAGGCATCAACCGAGATGGGTATGACTATTACAAAAGCGGAACAATGGCTTACATGGCGCCGGAGAGATTCAATGAAGACTATGAGTCGATTCCGGAAAGCGATATTTGGTCGTTAGGGGCAACGCTTTACGAACTTGTGACCGGAAAGGTGCCTTTCGGTGAAGAGGGAGGCGAGGCCCAAACAGTTGCAGGAGGAGGTTGCCCTCCCATAGAGCCTCCGATTCCCAAAGATTTAAAGAATCTGATCAATGATTGTCTGGCCTTAGATCCGGCTAAACGTCCTTCAGCGGCCACGATTCATAAGGCAGCCCAGACCCGGCATTATCCGCCGCGCAACAAAGGTCTCCAATATTTCATCTGGGGTCTGGCCCTTGCAGCAGCTATTATAGGCGTGATCTTTATCTCGTTGCCCTCAAGACAGGCAGGAGAGGGAGTGGAGGAAATTCCGGATGATATTCGTTTCCAGTATGCAATGGCCTTAGTGAACGCTCCTGATGCTGAAACCTTATCTTTAGGCATGCTGATGCTCGACTCTTTGGTCAACAAAGGCTATGTGCCTGCAATTTATGAGGAGGCTTACACATATGGATGGTATGCCGACAGCGCTTCATTGGAAAGAAAAAAACTTTTGGGAATTAAACTCTCACCTGAAAATCCTCTTTTTGTAAATGAGAAATGGTTGCCTGCCGAAGAGTCAGTAAACCGTAAAGCCATTAGCCTTCTGACTATGATTGACGAGGCCAATGATCCGGATTATCCTGAAATCAACGCCAAGGCTCTCAACACTCTCGCCGCATATTATTTCAACACCGACAAGGTGTTCAGCACCAACTATGAAAGGGCTCTGCAACTCTCTGAAAAGGCATTGAACTGGGCTGTGAAAAGTCGTGACATGCCCCTGATTCAAAAAATCAGCAACAATGTGGAGTTTATAAAGTCGACAATCAACGACAATTAGTTAAAGATGATGACCAGAATTTCAATCCTTCTCTCTTCCTTCCTTTGCGCAACAATGGCCTTTGCCCAAATCCCGCAATGGGTCATTTCACCCAAAAACGACACAATCTTTGTCAAGGTCGACAATCAGATATTGCAAGGACGCGAGGGAAACAAGTCTACTCTTTGGGACATGAACGGAAAGGAACTTTATTCCACAAATTTTGAAATCTTTCCGTTCAGTGACGGTGTGGCAACAGTCTATGATCCAACCCGAAAACAGGTGAAAGGGTTCGTGGCCCTCGACGGGGAGTTCACCGAACTGCCTCAACTCGATTTCGCTTATGGGAATCCATATTTCGACCGTGGTCTTTTGTTGATTAAAAACGACACTGCATTCTATTATTATAAGAAGGATGGCACGCTGTCTACAGTTTTTCCAGAGGTGGAAAAGCCTTATCCTTTCCACCATGGCTACGCAACCTTCAGTAAGTTTGACAACAAGGAAAAGAAAAAGGATTTCCATTATGGCTATTTTAAGGCCGATAATAGCCGGATGAAATATAGAGTGCTCCAAAACGGAGAATATAAGGAAGTGGAAGAGAAAAACATAGAATTTCTCTCTTCGCTGGCAGCCGATGGAAGAGGAATTGCTGTGATAAAAAACAAGCTCTACTGGTTTAATCCAAAAGAGGAGGCATTCGAGCCCCTGCTTATAGGCAACGACGAAAACGAAAAGAAACGCCACCTGAATCTTGCTCGCGACCATGAGGCTATTTTCATGGCCCCCGCAGGCGACTCCATTTTCATTGAGGCGAAATATAGTAAAAACAAGTTCGCAAAAGTGAAATTCAATAGGGAACTCGTACCTTTGGAAATCGTTTCTGACGATGAAAATATCAGTTTTGAAGTGGAGCCTCCCAAACCCTTCCAATATGAAACACGTATTTCCTCCTTCGGTGATGGAAAGCTGGGTTTGAATTATGACAAACAAAATGTGGTGCCCGAACAGTTTGATAAAATAGGGCTAAGATATGGAAATAGGGCAATGGCAAAATTCAACGGTAAATGGGGAGTGGTGGAAATTTTGCCCGATGCTCAATACACCCTAAAAGTTAACAAAGGAGAGGATGTGGCCTTCCGTCATCAGAAATTTGAGACACAATTGCGTCTTGACCTTCCGGCCCGGGCTTCCGCATCGGAATTTAGAATAGACGTGGTTGATGATGATAATTTCATTCTTGATAAGACTTCAAGGTTTTCTAAAGACACTGAGAGTGGAAATTATGTCACTTACAACTGTGAATTTCTGATTCCTGCTTCTTTGCCGGATACAATTACCAATGTCACTTACGGACCTCTGGAACTAATAAATGATGGGATTGTGATGTATCAAACCCCGTTGAATCTTAAGGCTTGGCATTTGAAATATTATAATGTTGACCCGATTGATTCAGAAACCTCGATAACCAATGGAGTGCTATCATTTACTGTGAATATCAACGCACAAAAGATAGCGGGAGAGGGTGACTATGCATTCGATGTCGCGATAGATGCTGAGAATGTGGATGTGGAGTCAGAGAAACTATCGGAAACGCGAAGAAAATTTTTGGTTTCCAATCTAAAGGAGGGCGATAATAATTTCAATATTATAGTGACCGAGAAGGGTTGTCCCCCTTCAGTATTCCCCTTTGTGATCCAATACACCAGTCCGGTGCCCAAAAAGCGTCAGAAGGAAGAGGTTGTGATCCGCAAAAAAGACAAGAGCCCGACCCCGGCTCCCCAGATAGCATTATAACATTTAAAGCTATATCCCTTAACATGGCTTTCACTTTCTATGGCTTCTCGGAAAAGAGCCCTCATCATCGCCTGAATGAAGACTCCTTTAAGACGGGAGATAATTTCGTGGTTATTTCAGATGGAATGGGAGGTGAACAAAGCGGAGAGATTGCTTCAAAAATTGTGGTAGACTGTATTTATGATTATCTAAAAAATATGGTCTCCATGGAGCAGAAGGAAGAGGAGATAAGGGATAGTCTAAAATATATTATTAAGGAGGCTGACGCTAAAATTCAGAACTATATTGCGGCTAATCCTGACTCATTCGGGATGGGAGCCACAGTAATAGTGGCGTTTTTTCAGACAGAAAAGCTTATTTTAGCCTGGGTTGGCGACAGCCATTGTTTCCTTTATAGGGATGGATCGCTTGTTTCTTTATCGAAAGACCATTCTTATGTGGAAAACCTGATCGACGAGGGAAAGATTTCAAGGGAAGAATCCTTTCAGCATCCACAGAATAATTTAGTCACAAGGTATATTGGAGGTGGCGAGGAATGGTGTAAACCGGATATCAAATCTTCTCCACTTAAGCCCGATGATGTCGTGATTCTTTGTTCGGACGGTCTCTCCGGTTATTGTCGTGAAGAGGAAATAGAGAATGAGTGTGAGACCGATGTTCAACCCAAAAGACTGATCAAGAGATTGTCTCGGCAGTCAAAATTTAACGGATGTGATGACGACCTAACCATCGTTGTTGCTACCACCCGAGAGGGTGAGAATAACATACTGCAAAGATGTCTCAATCGCATCTTCCGAAAATGAAGGAAAAGAAAAGGGGGTTTCTGTTTTTGGCAAATATTTTTTTATATTTTGGAAATCTGTAATTTTGTAGTCGGATAAATAACTATCCGTTAATACATATTGCATTGAGATGAAGATTGTTGATATAATCAGAGATTCGGCGAGTCCCATTTTTTCATTTGAAATATTGCCGCCGCTTAAGGGCAACAGTATTTACAAGGTGTATGACATAATAGACAGATTATTGAAATTCAATCCCCGTTTTGTAAATATCACTTCCCATCACAGCGAATATATCTACAAGCCCCAACCTGATGGCACTCACCGGAGAGTTAGTATTGTTAAGCGTCCGGGCACAGTGGCCGTTTCTGCAGCAATTCAAAATAAATATGGGCTGATACCTGTTCCCCATATCATCTGCGAAGGTTTCACCAAAGAGGAAACTGAATATGCCCTCTTGGATCTAAATTTTTTAGGGATTGACAATCTATTTTTAGTAAGAGGTGATCAGAACGAGAGGGGCCAGGAATCCGGAGATCCCTTGACCCATAATATCCATGCCCTCGATCTCCAGAAACAGATCAATGATTTCAACGAAGGTATAGGCATCGATGATACCCGAATTGAAGGAATCGAGACTCCCTTCTCTTATGGAATGGCCTGTTACCCTGAAAAACACGAGGAGGCCCCTAATATGAGTTCCGATCTTTTCTATCTGAAAAAGAAGGTAGAAAACGGTGCCTCCTATCTTATATCTCAAATGTTTTTCGACAATAGGAAATTTCTGGATTTCGTGAAGAAATGCCGGGAGGAGGGTATCACAGTTCCTATACTCCCCGGCATCAAGCCCGTTGTAAGGAAACGCCATCTTTCCCTGTTGCCGAAGACCTTCAAAATTGATATACCCGAAGCATTGGCGAAGGAAGTGGAACGTTGCAAGACCGATGCCGAGGTGAAGGAGGTAGGAATAGAATGGGGCATAAATCAGTGCCGGGAGCTTATTGAGGCCGGAGTGCCGGGAATTCATTTCTATACGATGAGCGCTGCCGACTCTGTCGAGAAAATCGCAGCCGAAATTTTTTAAAGATTCAATCCCCAGTTTGATAAACTTTAAACCGGGGATTTTCGTTATAAAATATAAGAAAGGCTCGAAGAGAGACACATTCATGAGCAAAAAAAGAAAAGAAACCATAAAATCAAGACACATGAAAAGAATAGCTGTAGTTGCAATGGCGGCCATTGCGATTGCCCCTATGTGTGGTAAAGACCGCTTAACCCACAATCCCAAGGTGACTAATGATGAAACCATACTTCACGTTTGGAGCTGGAATTTCCCGACGATAGCAGACAATATGCAAAAGATTGCTGAGTCGGGCTACACAATGATTCAGACCTCGCCGGTGCAACAGAGCTATCAGCCGGAAGGGGCCGGAAAGAAGATATTCGATGAAAAGGAGGGTAATTGGTATTATTACTATCAACCGACAGAATGGTCTGTGGGCAACTACATCCTTGGTTCAAAGGAACAAATGCAGCAAATGCTCGACTCGGCAAAAAAATATAATATTAGAGTTATTGTAGACGTGCTTCCCAACCACACGGCCTTCGATGTGGATGCAGTTTCCGAGGAATTTGTTAATGCAGTGGGTGGTCGCGACAAACTATATCATTCCAATGGTTTGCAGCCGGTGCAAGATTACAACGACAGGCTTGAATGCACTCTGTGGGCCTCCGGCGGACTCCCCGATGTAAATACAGAGAACCCGGCTTTTCAGAAATATTACATGCAGTTTGTCAATGAACTCCTGGATATGGGAGTAGGGGGATTCCGATATGACACTGCCAAACATATAGGTCTGCCCTCTGATCCGGTAGATACAGCTCTTGGAATCAAGGAGAATGATTTTTGGGATGTGGCCACGGGTCGCAAGGCAGTAGATGGAGTCAGTCTTAATGTTCCCTATGAAGATTTGTTTGTTTACGGTGAAGTGCTTCAAGACCGCAACGTCAACGAAGAGGGATATGCAGAATATATGGGCCAGACGGCTTCAACTTACGGCCATATTTTGAGAGAGGCTCTGGAAAAGGGTAGTGCTAACGGTTTAGACCTTAAGAATTGGTACCACACAAGTGCTCCTGAATATCTGACAACATGGGTTGAAAGCCATGACACATATGCAAATGCACATGAATCAGCTCATTTGAGCGATGATCAGATCAGAACGGGATGGGTATTTCTAACAGCTCGCCAGAATGGTATACCACTGTTTTTTAGCCGGCCGATGGGTTCAACAAGGCAAGCCTACTGGGGAGACAACGTGCTCGGTGCCAGAGGTAATGATGAGTTTTTCCATCCGGAGGTGGTAGCCGTCAATAATTTCAGAAAGAAAATGGCAGGTCAGCCGGAGGATGTAGAAATCAGTGACAATGGACAGGTTTTGGTGGTCAACCGCGGAAAAAAGGGAGCGGCTATCTCCAACATAGCAAACATTGCCAATTTTGTCAAAGTGCCGACAGGTCTTCCTAACGGGACCTACAAAGATGTAGTGTATGGAAAGGAATTTAAGGTGAAGAACGGAATACTTACCGGGATTGCCGCACCATTGACAACTTACATATTAGAAAAAAGATAAGGATCCGAAGGGTCTAAGATAGGGCTCGTATACCTTGCAGAAGTTGATTTCGGGCTCTCTTTTGGCATATAATTTGTAATTTAAATCACAAAAAACATAAAAACAAAACAAATATGAATCTCAAACCATTGGCAGACAGAGTGCTTATTAAGCCAACCGCTGCTGAAGAAGTGACCATGAGCGGAATTATCATTCCGGATTCTGCAAAAGAAAAACCGCTTCGCGGAAAAGTATTGGCGGCCGGGAAAGGCACCAAAGATGAAGCAATGATCCTCAAAGAGGGTGATGAAGTGCTTTTTGGTAAATATTCAGGCACAGAAATCGAATTTGAGGGTGAAAAATATCTGATTATGCGTCAAAGTGACGTTTTCGCAATCATAGGATAAAAAATCAGCAATAAAATGGCAAAAGAAATAAAATTCAATATAAAAGCTCGCGAGGAGCTTAAGAATGGAGTAGATGCTTTGGCAGATGCCGTTAAGGTGACACTCGGTCCCAAAGGCCGCAATGTCATCATCGAGAAGAAGTTTGGAGCTCCTCATATCACGAAGGATGGAGTCACAGTAGCCCGCGAAGTCGAGCTTGAAGATCCCTTCCAGAATATGGGTGCACAACTGGTGAAGGAAGTGGCTTCCAAAACCGGCGACCAGGCAGGCGACGGCACAACCACTGCTACGGTTCTTGCACAGGCCATCGTAAATGTAGGTCTGAAAAATGTGGCAGCCGGAGCTAATCCGATGGACTTAAAGAGAGGTATCGATAAAGCCGTCTCTGCAGTTATTGAGGGAATCAAGGCTCAAAGCGAAGAAGTAGGCGATGATCTTGCAAAGATTGAAAACGTAGCAAGAATTTCTGCCAACAACGACGAGGAAATAGGTAAACTCATTGCAGAGGCAATGAAACGCGTCAAGAAAGAGGGCGTTATTACAGTGGAAGAGGCAAAAGGCACAGAAACCACTGTAGACGTTGTTGAAGGTATGCAATTTGACCGCGGTTATATCTCTCCATATTTTGTGACCAATACTGAGAAAATGGAATGTGAGATGGATTCTCCTTTCATACTCCTTTATGACAAGAAGATTTCTAATCTAAAAGACATCCTCCCGGTTCTTGAATCTGTGGCACAGAGTGGCCGTCCGCTTTTGATTATAGCTGAAGATGTTGACAACGAGGCATTAGCTACCTTGGTAGTAAACCGTCTCCGCGGCTCTCTCAAGATTTGCGCTGTGAAGGCACCCGGATTCGGCGACCGTCGCAAAGAGATGCTCGAGGATATCGCAGTTCTCACCGGCGGGACAGTTATCAGCGAAATCAAAGGCATGCAGCTTACCCAAGCTTCTATCAATGATCTTGGCACAGCTGAAAAAGTCTCAATCAATAAAGACAACACCACCATCGTGAATGGTGCCGGTGATAAAGATGCCATCGCTCAAAGAGTTGCTCAAATCAAGAGCCAGATTGAATCCACCACTTCTTCTTATGATAAGGAAAAGCTTCAGGAACGTTTGGCAAAATTAGCCGGTGGTGTGGCTGTCCTCTACATCGGTGCTCCTTCTGAAGTGGAAATGAAAGAAAAGAAAGATCGTGTAGACGATGCTCTTTCAGCCACTCGAGCTGCTATCGCAGAGGGTATTGTGCCCGGAGGTGGAGTTGCTTACATCCGTTGCCTCGCTAAACTTGATGAAATAAAGGGAGACAACGATGATGAAAACACTGGTATAGCCATTATTCGCCGTGCCATTGAAGAACCTCTCCGTCAGATTGTAGAGAATGCCGGAGTGGAGGGTGCTGTGATAGTGCAGAAGGTGAAAGAGGGTAAAGGTGATTTCGGTTACAATGCCCGTACTGATACATTTGAGAACTTCTTTGAAACGGGTGTGATAGATCCCGCCAAAGTGACTCGTGTTGCTCTTGAAAATGCAGCAAGTATTGCCGGAATGTTCCTCACCACTGAATGTGTAATCGCAGATAAGAAGGAAGATAATCCTGCTCCTATGGCAGCTCCAGGAATGGGAGGCATGGGAGGTATGATGTAATAAAAGAGTAAAGTTAAAAGTGGAAAATTGTAGATACAATTAACTATTAACTTAAAACTATAAACTAAAGATGTGGCCTTTTGAAGGTCACATCTTTTTTTGTTAAATTTGCTAAACAAACCCATCAAAAGGGAGACATTTTAATTATAAGGATAAGAAAATCAAAATAAATGAAGACCAAAGAGGAACTAATAGACGATTTGCTTGATCTGGCATTTGCAGAGGATATAGGTGATGGAGACCATACGACATTATCCACCATACCAGCTGACGCCAAGGGAAGATCTAAACTTTTGATCAAGGCTCCGGGTGTCGTTTCCGGTATTGATGCTGCCATAAAAGTTTTGCATAAAATTGATCCCGAAGTGAAAGTTGAAGTCCTCATCCCGGAGGGTTCGGAAGTAAAGCCCGGAGATATTGTTTTCACGGCGGAAGGATCGGTGAGATCACTTCTGATGGCAGAGCGCACTCTTCTAAATATTATGCAAAGGATGAGTGGGGTGGCCACTATGACCAGGAGTTATCAAGACAAACTGAATGGCCTTCATACCAAAGTTTTAGACACACGTAAGACCACTCCCGGCATGAGGATGCTGGAGAAAGAGGCAGTTAAGACAGGAGGGGGAGAGAATCATCGCATAGGCCTCTACGACATGATTTTGATTAAAGACAATCATATCGATTTTGCAGGAGGAATAGAGAAGGCTGTAGAGCGTGCAAAAGATTATTGCAACAAAACAGGCCGAGATTTAAAGATAGAAGTGGAAGCGCGAAGTCTGGATGACGTCAGAAAGCTTTCAGAGATGCCTGCAGTAGACAGAATTATGTTTGATAATTTCTCACCTGAACAGACCCGGGAAGCCGTAAAGATAGTAGCAGGAAGAAAAGAGACAGAATCATCCGGCGGAATAACAATTCAGAACCTTCGAGAATATGGAGAAACAGGAGTAGACTATATTTCTGTCGGTGCTCTTACCCATAGTGTAAAAGGGCTGGATATGTCGTTTAAGGCTTTCTAATGCTTTTATGTATTTTTAATGGAGGGAGAAGAAAAGAGAAAGAATAAGAAAGAGTTAGCGCGTGAATTTGGCCTTTATGCGGAGGAAATGGCTGCTCAAGAATATCTTCGGCGAGGCTACACCATTTTGGAACGGCAGTTTCACCTTGGAAAGACTGAAATCGACCTAATCGTGCTAAAAGATGCCACAATAGTGATTGTGGAAGTGAAGGCCAGAGCCACTGATGAAGAGGATGCCTTGGCAGCGATCACAGTAGATAAGAGAAGAAGAATGATCCGGGCAGCTGATTCCTATCTCAGGAGGTTTCCCGGAGACATGCAATATCGGTTTGATGTCGTGGCATGCACCGGTTCCATGCAAGATTTCAATATGGAGATTTTTGAAGATGCCTTTAACGCTGCGGATGTATTCTAACCTAAAATCTCAATTTTCTTCTTTAATCATTCCAATAAGATAATCCCAGGCTGCATCGTGGTCGTAGGGAATTTTGCCATCGAGGATTGCCTCCTTTACAAGGTCTTTTAAGGCTGCCACTTTGGGTCCCTCGGGAACTCCAAGTTTCTCCATTATTTCTCTACCATTCACAGGATTTTTCCAATTGCGGAGCGCATCGGCATCATTTATCTGTCCGATTCGCTCCCTTAATTTTTTGAATCCTGACAATTGGTTTCTCACTTTTTCCGGATTCTTTGAAGTGATGTCAGACTCTGCCAAAATCATAAGGTCGTCGAGATCTTCGCCAGCCTCGGTGATCAGACGGCGCACTCCGGAGTCTGTGACGCCCTCTTCTCCAACGCTCTGAGGGCGCATATGAAGACCAACGAGCTTTGCAACGTATTTCATTTTGTCGTTGAGAGGCATCTTCATATCCTTGAATATACCGGGCACCATTTTTTCACCTACGAAATTATGGCTATGAAAAGTCCATCCTAAAACGGGATCATATTTCTTAGTGACAGGTTTTGCAATATCATGCAGCAGGGCTGCCCAGCGGAGCCACTCATTATCGGATCGGCGGGCTACATTGTCAACAACCTGAATAGTGTGATGGAAGTTGTCTTTATGTCCCCTTCCGCCTACAATTTCAACTCCTTTCAGTGCCACTATTGATGGGAAGACATAAGGCAACAGACCGGTTCTGTCCAGTAATTTCCATCCTTCAGAGGGTTTGGGCGACATCATGATTTTGGATAGCTCGGTGTTTATTCTTTCCCGGGTTATAATTTTCATCCGATCTGAATTTCTCTTGATCGCCTCGAAGGTTTCAGGTGACAATTGGAAATTCTTGTAGATGATTTCCTTATCGGAATCGAAGTCGGAGTTAGGGATTGATAACTTAGTCTCCTTATTCACCGGGAAAGCCAACTGGGAGGCAAATCTAATTGCCCTTAACATTCTCAGGGGATCGTCGGAGAAAGTGACATCCGGATCGGTTGGTGTGCGGATTATTCCACGGTCTAAGTCGAGGAGTCCTTGGAAAGGGTCCAGTAGAGTGCCATAATTTTCTCTGTTAAGAGAGATGGCCATTGCATTTATTGTAAAGTCTCGCCGCGTCAGGTCTTCTTCGAGGCTGCCATTCTCCACGATTGGATTTCTCGAGTTTCTATTATAGGATTCTTTCCGAGCCCCGACGAATTCAAGCTCCATATCTTTGAATTTCACTTGAGCTGTTCCAAAATTCGGGAATACCGACAAATGAGCCTTGGGACCTAAAGCGGCAGCTATTTCAGATGCGAGTTCTATGCCGCTTCCCACAGTGACGAAGTCGATATCTTTGGATGGTCGGTCGAGAAAAAGGTCTCTTACATAACCTCCCACAACGTAGACTTCACGATTCATCCGGTCGGCTGTTTCGCCGATAAGATGAAAAATTGGGGAGTCTAATTTCTTCAAAAAATCCATGTTAATGAAGGCCTAATTTAGCTTTGTTATATAGAAGAGAGGCCTGTTTTATCATTTAACTTTAGAGGAGAGGAAATCAAAGTTTTTCAATACCTTCGGGAAATGGAGTGAGATTTTCCAGACCATCTTCCCTTACTACGTAAGTGTTTTCCACTCCGACTGCTCCAACACCCGGAACCACAAATTTGGGTTCAATAGCCAGAGTCATGTTGCTTTTAAGAATATCTTTACTCCGGGCATTAATCACCGGAAGTTCGTTTAGTTCGATGCCTACGCCATGACCGATGAAACTAACCTGGCTCATGTGGCCCATGAAATAATCCTTCAAGCCTTCCGATTCCACCAATTCCATGGCCTTTTCATAGAGGAGTCTGACAGGCACCTCCGGAAGCGCCTCCTTTTCCAGCCTACGCAAAATTTTTATAGAGCAATCATGGGCTTTGTGAGCGAGAGCCGAAATTTCCCCGCGACTCCAGACACGGGTCATGTCGGTTTGATAACCATTGAAGGCTCCGTTCATATCTATCATGACGGTTTCTCCCTCCTTGATTTGGCTCCCGTCGGCTCCTACCGGAAGAGTGGGGTGAACTCCGGCTCCACCCATCGTAAATTCATAAGGGCTCGGAGTGTCGGCGTTATTTCCGCTTATGACTGAACCCAGATTAATCTCCATTAGATTCCCTGAAACACGAGAGACACCAAGCGAACCCTCAAGTCTCAGTTTCCTCTCAATTTCAATCTGGAATTCAAGATCACTCATACCCGGACGGTAACAAGATTTCACTTCACCATAGACTTTTATATGATGCCTTCCATCCTCTTTCATCTCAGAAATCTCCCATTCCGTTTTTCTCATTCTGGCTCTTTTCATCACAACTGAGCCGTTTTTCATCTCAGCTGCCGGAAAGAGGGCCTTCAATCGAATAATATCGGAATATGTGAGATCATTTTCCTCCAATGCAATAGATTCGGGCTCAGGATAACCCATCTCCAGGAGTTTCTGAGGAATCTCCTCCGGTTTGCGGACATACACTAAATCTTCTTCGGGTTCAAAACCTTTAGGTTTTATCACAAACCACAGAGGTCTTTGTTGAAGGGTCACAAAGACATAGCCCCTGAAAAATCTTCCTGCCGAATAATATAAATTAGCATTGTAGCCAATCAATATGGCGGAAGCTTCGGATGCCCTAAGCTCGCTCCGAATTTTTTCAATTCTCCGGGAAATTTCCTCTTTGAAATCCTTTTCTATGAATTTCATTAGTATTGAGTTTATAGGTTTGCTTTTTTGAAATTCCATTTGAGTCCCATAGCTATTACTCCCTGACTATCCGGAACCCATGTGGAAAGAGCTATGAAACAACAGTCGTCGACAACCACATCTTCAATTAAAGGATATTCTACTTCATATAGGCCGAAGTTTCCTTTCCCGTTTTCTATGTCGGAGTCGTTAAATAATGGTATCTCAATCGTTTTATTTCTCACGTTCTCTTCAGTAGCAAGTAAATATTCCGCCTTCAAAGGCAAGGATTTGATTTTGCATCTTTCTGAGAAACGGACCACAATCGAGATGTCACATTTATGATTTGCCAAGAAATTCTCTGGCATCTCAGAGAAGGGACGGAATTCATATTGATAAAATTGAATCAGTCCTTTAAACCCTAAATCCAAGAATTCCTCACCCTCGAGAGTTGAATGAGGCCGGCAACCTGAAAAGAGAAATGGCAAAAGAAGAAAAAAAACTAAAATGATAGCCGGTTTAATTGCTTTCATTTCCCCTCTGAGCTTTTTCTTTTTTTCGAGGCTTGTGGTCATACCGATGCCTGTTGTCATTTCTTGGGCCGTTGTCATTTCTTGGGCCGTAGTCATTTCTTGGGCCGTAGTCATTTCTTAGGTCGTTGTCATTTCGGAGCCCGTTTTCGTTGTGGGGTCCGTTATCGGTTCGGGGCTCTTGAATATGGCGTTTAGCGTCGTTCTGTTTTTTCTTTTTCTTGTTCCCCCCCTTCTTGTCAAATCGAGTTAAACTGTCTTGACCGATTATATCTCCGAATTCAGAAGTTTTAACCACAATTTCTTCATCGGAAAGTTTTTCGGGTTTAACACCTTTCTTGTTTAATTCGATTATTTCGAAAGCTCGGTTGGCATCGATAGTGACAAGATTTGCAGGTAGATGCCGATCAGTTGAATAAGTCAGTTGTCTTTGTAGGATGTCAGTCTTGAATAGATGAAATATATTGTCTTTCGTTTCGAGGACGATATCTTTAGACGGCAGCTCCTTGGATGCCTCTGCATAAGAATCTATTTCGAAGTTGAGGCAACATTTCAACTTTCCACATTGTCCGGCCAATTTCTGAGGGTTCATAGATAGATCTTGCACACGTGCCGCTCCTGTCCCTACAGAAACAAAACGGTTCATCCATGAAGAGCAACAGAGAGGACGCCCACATGGCCCGATTCCTCCTATTCTTCCTGCCTCTTGGCGTGCACCGATTTGTTTCATTTCAATTCTGACTTTGAAGGTTTCAGCCAGAATTCTGATCAATTTCCGGAAATCGACCCTTTCATCGGCGATATAATAGAAGATGGCTTTGCTACCGTCGCCTTGAAACTCAACATCGCCTATTTTCATGGCCAATCCGAGATCTTCTGCAATTGAGCGGGCCTTGATCATAGTGGAGTGTTCGCGCGAACGTGCCTCTTCAAACTTTGCCAGATCCTCTTCAGTGGCCAGACGGTAGACCTTTCTGAGTTCATTAAAATCCTTAATGCCGGCTTTTTTCATCTGGAGAGTGACCAGATGGCCTGTCATGTTGATTTTGCCGATATCGTAGCCGGGAGTTCCTTCGACAACGATTAGATCGCCGATATGGAGGTCTAACCCCTCAGAGTTTTCGAAGAAGCCTACCCGAGTGTTTTTAAAGATTACCTCCACCAGCTTGGTAGCTCTCTCCGGATGGGGGAGATGAGCGAGCCAATCGGTGGCTGTCAGTTTTCCCCGGGGTTCTCTTCTTCCGCAGGTGCCACAGGAGTGATGTCGCATACAGCGTGGGCATGCGTTGATAAACGTTGCTGCGTTGCGTTCTTCCATATTCAGTGATTATTTGGCGAATGCCACCGAACGGGTTTCACGAATCACCGTGATTTTAACCTGTCCGGGATAAGTCATTTCATCCTGAATCTTCTTAGCGATTTCGGCCGAGAGCTTTTCGGTTTCTTCATCAGAGATACGGTCGGCTCCGACGATTACTCTAAGTTCCCTTCCGGCTTGCACAGCATAAGTCTTTAAAACACCGGGATAAGAGAGGGCTATTTGTTCCAGGTCGTTTAGGCGTTTGATATAAGCCTCCACTATTTCGCGACGTGCCCCGGGACGGGCTCCGGAAATGGCATCACACACCTGGACAATGGGAGCCAACAATGAAGTCTGTTCCACCTCTTCATGGTGAGCGCCGATAGCGTTACAGATATCCGGTTTTTCTTTGAATTTCTCTGCCAGTTTCATGCCTAAGAGAGCGTGGGGAAGTTCCGGCTCATCATCGGGCACCTTCCCGATATCGTGAAGAAGACCGGCTCTGCGGGCCTTCTTTGGATTCAGACCCAGTTCAGAGGCCATGATGGCACAAAGATTGGCCGTTTCACGAGAGTGTTGAAGCAGATTCTGCCCGTAGGAAGAACGATATTTCATTTTGCCTACCATCCTGATAAGCTCCGGATGCAGACCATGGATTCCTAGGTCGATGGCTGTGCGTTTGCCGGTTTCGATGATTTCTTCTTCAACCTGCCTTCTCACTTTTGCCACTACCTCCTCAATGCGGGCCGGATGGATACGACCATCGACCACGAGCTGATGAAGGGCAAGCCTTGCGATTTCTCTTCTGACGGGGTCGAAACCTGAAAGCACTATAGCCTCGGGGGTGTCGTCCACTATTATTTCTATTCCTGTGGCTGCTTCCAAGGCACGGATATTGCGACCTTCACGTCCGATAATGCGGCCCTTAATTTCGTCGTTGTCAATCGGGAAAACAGTAACCGAGTTTTCCACTGCTGCCTCTGTGGCAAGCCTTTGAATCGATTGCACCACAATCTTTTTGGCCTCTTTCGATGCAGTGAGCTTAGCCTCGTCCATTATGTCGTTGATATAGCTTGCTGCCTCTGTTTTTGCCTCATCTTTAAGACTTTCCACGAGTCTCTCTTTAGCTTCATCGGCAGAAAGACCGGAGACTTTCTCGAGCTCTTCACGAATATTCCTGATCAGACCTTCGGCTTCAGCATTTTTTGTCTGAATTGAGGCTTCAAGTTTTTCCAAATTGCCTTGGCGACTGTCGAGCTCGTTTTTCCGCTTTGCAAGCTCGCTTTGTTGTTGATTTAGTTGGATTTCCTTTTGGCGTGCCCGATTTTCGGAGGCTGAGGCTTTCTGGAGTTTCTGGTTAGCTGCTTTTTCCGCATCGGAGATGATTTTGAGTTCTTCTTCCTTTACTTTGAGCATTTCTTTTTCCTTAAGCATGCTTGCCTCAAGTTTTGCCTCGTCTATTATAATATTGGCTGCACTCTTTGCATTCTTTTTTGCCATCACTGTGGCTATTATGAAGCCGACTATAGCAGCTCCTGCAGCAATGATGATCCATACAGCTGTTTCCATAGTATCTATCTTGGGTTTAATTCATTAAAGTGTATTCTCAGTTTGAAGTTAAGATTCTATTTAAAGTGTTGTTTAAACGCAACAAAAGGGTTGGGCACCTTGGAGAATGAGGTTCCAACCATCGGAGGAGTTAAATTCGCAAATTAAAGAAGAAAGGGGGATGAGGCAATAAAGATGGTCTCAGCCCGGGAGGACATCATGGCTTTCATCGGATATACCCGACAAATGGTTGTCGATATCCGAACATTTAGCTTTTGCGATATCTATTGCTTTTTCTTGGATTTCAAGGAGTTGTCTATACCACCTTGCAAACTGATATGAGGCCCAAGCCAAAATCTGGCGGTCAGACATCTCGGGCCATGATTTTTTTAAATTTTCGCAATAGATCTTCACGTCTCTTTCGGCGTCTCTCACTTTCAGCTGGTCATCAAACTTCACGTTAAGTTTGAGGAATTCGCCGGCTATATTTAGAGTCATTTCGATATTATCGTCCTTACCTTTCATCTTCAGTCATCATTAATCATGCGGATGCAACTGTCGATGGTCTTAATCAGCTGCGTAATTTGGTTGCGCGCCGACACCAAGGCTTCCGGAGTGGCTGCCAGGCGGTGGGAAATCTTCAGGAACTCGATGTCACGCTTTGCACTCTCAAGAGCTAAGACATCTTTTTCATGTTGTTTTCTCAATTCCGTGTTGGCAATTTCCAGCTTTTTAGCTATTTCCTGAGCCTTTTTCAAATCCCCAAGGAGAGTGTCGACCTTGCGGGAAAGAGTCTGAACTGTCTGGATTAGCTCGGGCTGGGCCATTCATTCCGAAATTTCCACAAAATTAATGATTTCTCCCCAATTTTCAAAGGAATAAATTGTTAACCTTCCTCGATTTATTCTGCGTTTATTTAGAAGGCCCGGTTAAGGCAATTTTATCAATGAAAATCAATACCATTGGATTCCGTTGCTCGTCGAGGATCGTTTATCGTATTTGAGGTCTTTGAGTAAGGACGATTTAACCGATATATGGAAGTTATAAGACTTATAAGGTCCGACAGGCACGAAGGATGCCGACATTGTGAAGCAATGAAGATCGCGTGAAATCGTGCAATTCATGTAGGCGAGTTTATGCAAGTCGAAATTATAAGAGGCAGAGAATGAGAAATTCCAGTTGGCCGTCGGACGGATGTTGCCTGAGAAGGAAAGATTTTGAGTCCATTTCCCTTTATATTCGAGCTTATCATAGTCGAAGGCTCCATATCCGTAGCTGATGGAATAGTTGACCGACAAGCTCCACGGACACTCCCATTTTGCGTATCCGTCGGCGTCTGCAGCCGCTGCGGCTTCGCGTGCCTCTTGTCGCCGTCGTCGTTTTTCTTCAGCGGCATCTATGTCGGTGGATTCTATGTCTTCAATATCCTCTTCATCCGAGATGCCCGATGTCGGATTTTTTGTGTCGTTATTCTTCTTTCTTGTAAAGGTCTGGTTGTTGAAGGTATAAGAAAAAGAGGTGCCGGTCGATGATAGTCTTGCCCAGCCTTTCCCAGCTTTCCAACGAGGCACATTGACCCTGACGGGACTACCCGATGAGGAGAGCCGATAAGTATAGGGGTCCCACGTGGCGGACAGGTTTAAATTGAAGTTTTTGACAAGCCGAAGCAGGATGGAGGTGTTGATGTTGCTCCAATTCATAGAGTCGGCTGCAAAATTATAGCTCTGGCTTATTGAGAAGTTTTCTATGAGCGATATTTTTTTGGTGCCGGTGGAGTCTTTGTCATTTCTCACCTTCATTTCGAGATTATTGGCGAGACTGACAGAGACCATCCCGGTTTTTCCCTGTCCCGGCGCACCATAGACTCCATGTGAGAAATAATTATATTTTTGTGTGCGGATTTCCCCGTTAGCCGTCTCGTATTGATAAGTGCCGTAGACACCCCAGAAAGGGTCTGAAAAGTCAGGAGATGCCGAGAATGAAACTGTAGGTGTCAAGACATGGCGGATCATCTGGACTTTATCACCAAAAATTTTAAGAGGCTTCCAGAAACCGTAGATTTTGGTGTCGAAAGATAGAGAGGCGTTAAAGTCGAAAAGGTTGTAGAAACCATATGTGGTATCTTGCACTTCCCTTGATGACTGGGTGTCCCATTGACGGGTGATTTTGGAAGTATACATCCTGTCGTTCATCGAAATGGAGGGCGAGATATTGATATATTTGAAAAGAGAGAATGTAGCTGAAACGGGCATACTATGGCGCATGCCATTTCGCCAGTCTTTGATTAGACTCTTTTTGAAGAATACATTTTGCTGAGCCGTCAGCGAGTTTTGAAACTGTCCGGAATATGATAGTTTAATTTTTTCATACCATCGCTCTCCTCCCACTGATTTTTTCCTTTTGAAGGGAGCCACTTGAGAAAGAGTGACATTAAGGTTCGGGAAAGAGACAGCCAGAGTTGAGTCTTGTGTCCTCTGGGTGATGCTGGCTGTGGTGGAAAGGCTCCATTTCGTTCCGGGAAAACGATAGGTCATGTTGACTGTGGATGACTTTGTGTTTTCCGTAAACGATTGACTGTAATATGAATTAAGGTCGTTGCGGGAATAGCCGGAAGTGGCAAAATTCACAGACGCAGAAAACGACATATTAGGGTTGGCCTTAGTGTCTTGACTATGGCTCCAGATAAACTGGAAGTTATTTTGTTTAGAATAGTCGGGACTTCCTTTTTCTCCGTAGATAGTTGTAAGATATGAGAAACTAATGTTTCCTCGAAATTTATAACGTTTAGAATATGTTGAAGCTCCTGAGACACCCCATGAACCTTTAGTGTAGATTTCTCCTCTGAGAGCGAGGTCAACATAGTCGGAAAGAGCAAAATAATATCCTCCGTCGCGGAGATAGAAACCCCGATTGTAATCGTCGCCGAAGGAGGGGAAAATAATGCCGCTTGAATAATTTTTGGAGAAAGGGAAATAACCGAATGGGAGCGCAAGAGGAAGAGGAACGTCGGCAAGCACCATATAAACAGGTCCGGTCACAATATTTTTGTTTGGAACCATTTTTCCCTTTGTGACATTGAAATAAAAATGGGGATGCTCGTGATCGTCACATGTCGTGTATTTTCCGTCTTGAACAAAAAAGGAGCCGTCTTCCATTTTCTTAGAGGCCCCACCGGTGAGATAGCCCTCTCCCTGTTCCGAAATTACGTCGGTTATATAACCGCGCTCGGTCTTGAAATTATAAGTCATTTGTTTCGACTCATATTCCTCTCCTCCGTCACGAAAAACCGGGTTGCCAAAAGGATTTCCAATAGAGTCGACTGAACCTCGGGCATAAACGGTGGATTCATCAAGTTCCAGCATGATTTCCTGGGCATTGAGCTTGAATTGGCCATATTCCACGTTGCCGTCTCCAAATAGAAATGCATTGTTATTGCCCTCTAATATAAGGGAATCTTTGGCCGTAAAAGTGACAGCTGATTCAAGGTCGACTTTTTCACGATTGATGCGGGAAACCGTGGAGCGCGTTGTGTCAAAATCCAATTCCCGTCTGGGTCGTTGAAAGGATTCTATTGAATCTGTTTCGGCGATATTCAATGAATCGCCCCTAAGCCATCTCAACGAATCGGAAGAAAGGTCACTCAATGAATCGGCAGGGATAAAAATCTGATTCTTATGAACAGCCGCAGTGTCCATTACTATTGAGTCGGTGACGGAAAGTAAAGAATCATAAGCGAAAAAGAATGTATCGTTGCGGGTTATCCCTTTTTCCGTGTTGAGTTGTAAAGTGTCGATAGGCACGAACGAAGGATAAACGGAATCTCTCCCGGCCTCAAGGGAAAGGGGGATTTCGGAGGGAGAGTGGGGAGTTTGAGCAAATGCCAAACCAAGCACCACCAAGGCAAAAATATATATGAAGAAACGCCTCAAGTCGTTGAAAAATCGCTTACGATGTGCAAAGTTAGATATAAAACGTGAATTAAGATAGGTTTATTGACAATATGGACCCCGCTGTGCTCAATAAAAAATGTTAATACATTATGCGGGCCTTTTGACTGAAAACTTATAAATATGGAGTTTATTGAAAAAATAACACGTTATGAAACCTTGAATTGCTCATGAAGTTGACGGAATCTTTTGAGGCTCTCCTGACCGAATTTTTTCATTTGTTCTTCTATCTCTTCAACACTCTTTTCTCTCTCAAGGTCATGGCTTTTGGAATAGAACTTATCAACATAACAGATCAATTTCTCAAGGAGAGATTCGGGAAGGAGGTCTTTTACCGGCAGCGGGAGATTCTTCTCTTTAATTTCATCAGCTGTTATGCCTGCTCCGGTGTGGGTGAGACAAATTTTTGAGTACTTAGATAGGCCGGTTGCATGCAACATTTTACTCCCTTCAAGACCATGCAGAAGATAAGGGAGGTTTCCCCTTGCATGGATATCGGGGGCGTAGCATTTCACCACTCCGATATCATGCACCATCCCGGCAATATAAATCTCTTTTGGATCAAGTCCCAATCCTTTGAGTCTATTGATTTCTAGGGCTTTTTTTGTGACAAGTTCCGAATGACGGATGACAATCCGGCGTAGTTCCGGATTGTCACTATAATTTTTGAAATATAACCAATTGATATCTAAGACTCCTTTCATGAGGGTGACATCTTTAGTTTAGAGTCTAAAAACTTAGGTCATCTGCCTTAAATCGGCAGCTAACCTCCCCCTAAAAACCCATGTGTCTACGGATTTAATCCACAATGACACACCATCCGTAGGGATCTTCGATTTCGCCCAGTTGGATGGCCCGGATTGTATTATAAAGTTTAGTAGTCACAGGTCCGGGTTGATTGTCCTTGGCGATCACATAAGATTTGCCGGTGTCGTGGTCGTCGATTTGACCGATAGGGGAGCAGACGGCTGCCGTGCCACAAGCTCCTGCCTCTTCAAATTCCGGGAGTTCCTCAAGGGGTACTTGGCGACGCTCCACGGTCATTCCCATATCTTTGGCCAACTGCTGGAGGCTCATATTAGTGATTGAGGGAAGAATGGATTCGCTTGCGGGGGTGACATAAGTGTTTCCCTTAATCCCATAGAAATTAGCAGCGCCACATTCGTCGATATATTTCTTTTCCTTGGGGTCGAGATATAGTAGGTTGGAATATCCCCATTCATGGGCTTTTTCGCCTGCCTGCAACGAAGCTCCATAATTGCCTCCCACCTTGATTGAACCGGTGCCTTTGGGTGCAACACGATCATATTCTCTTGAGATAACCACTTTTATAGGTTTGAAACCCGCTTTGAAGTATGGGCCGACAGGAGTGACAAACATCACCACGAGGAACTCATCGGAACTTTGCACGCCTACTTTTGGAGATACTCCGATTTCCAAGGGGCGGATATAGAGGGAGGCTCCTGTGCCGTAAGGGGGCACGAATCTCTCGTTAAGTTTCACAACCTTCTTGACCATCTCGCAGAATTTTTCCACAGGGAGCGGCGCCATTAGCATCTTCTCTGCAGAACGGAGAAAACGTTTGGCATTCTCATCCATACGGAAAATTCTTATTTTCCCATCTTTACCTCTGAAAGCCTTTAAACCCTCAAAAGATTCCTGACCATAGTGAAGACACACTGCGGCCATGTGCATTGGGATATATTCGGAATCGGTCACTTCTATTTCCCCCCATTTCCCATCTTTATAAGTGCATCTCACATTATAATCGGTCGGCATGTAGCTGAAGGATAATTGTGACCAGTCGATTGCTTTATTTTCCATTTTTTATAGTGTTATTTTGTTTACAAATATTTGATTAATATTCTCTATTGTTTTAAACCCAATAGATTAAATCGCTATTTTACAGGAGCTATCGTCTGTTTTTATAAGATAAATCCCATGGGTTTCCACCCGATATTGATAGACACCGGGCTCCAAATGTTGTTCCGATAGAAGTTTGCCAAGAATGGTGAAGAGCCTCACTTGGGAGGGTTTGTTGACTTTTATCATGATCACATTTGGAGCGGAAAAAACTTCTATATCATGCTGAGAACTTATGGCCTTGAAATTTTCGGAAACACTCTTAGCCTCCTGCCAACCTTTAGAGAGGCCCTGCCCATAGACAATGGGCCCTGATGTTAGCGTCATCAAGGAGATAAGCATAAGAGTTTTCTTCCAAAGCTTCATGATAAAACCAGCTTTTCCACATCAAGTGGGGCCCTCCTTTGAGGATGGGGTCCGTGAGAGAAGAGAAACAATATGGAGAGTAAAATTAATAAAAAAAATGGAAAAACCGAAGTTTCTCCATTTTTCTATGTTTGAGATTTTAGAGGGATTATTTCTTACCCTCTTTTTGAAGTTGCTCCTTGAGTGCCTGAAGTGCTCCGAGATCGCCGAGAGTGGTTTTTTCCACATTCTGGGTGAGCTGGGGTTGCTCTTCCTCTTTACGCGGCTTTTTGGAGGCCGGTTTAGCCGGTTTGCTTTCTGCCTTAGTGGCGTCTTCAGCTATACGGCTGTGGGAAAGGATGATGCGCTTGCTGTCTTTGTTGAATTCAAGCACTTTGAATTTGAGTTTCTCGTCGAGTTTAGCCTGAGATCCATCCTCTTTAACAAGGTGTTTGGGAGTGGCAAAACCTTCCACACCATATTCCAAAGCAATGACTGCGCCCTTGTCCATCATCTCTGTGATAGTGCCTTCATGGATTGAGCCAACTGTGAAGATTGTCTCAAATACATCCCAGGGATTTTCCTCAAGCTGTTTGTGGCCAAGAGAGAGACGACGGTTGTCTTTGTCGATTTCCAACACTTGCACTTCGATTTCGTTGCCGATCTGAGTGAACTCTGATGGATGTTTGATTTTCTTGGTCCAAGAAAGATCGGAGATGTGGATAAGACCATCAACGCCCTCTTCGATTTCTACAAACACACCGAAGTTGGTGAAATTCCTAACTTTGGCAGTGTGTCGAGATCCGATAGAATATTTGGTGTCGATATTTTCCCACGGGTCATTTTTAAGCTGTTTGATACCCAAACTCATCTTGCGGTCATCGCGGTCAAGAGTCAGAACGACAGCTTCTATTTCGTCTCCAACTTTCAAGAAATCTTGAGCGCTGCGAAGATGCTGGCTCCAAGACATTTCGGAAACATGCACGAGACCTTCAACACCGGGTTGCACCTCAACGAATGCGCCATAGTCGGCCATCACGACAACTTTACCGTTGATCTTGTCGCCAACCTTTACATTCTGATCCAAAGCATCCCAAGGATGCGGGAGGAGTTGCTTAACGCCGAGTGCGATACGCTTCTTCTCGTTGTCGAAGTCAAGGATAACAACCTTGATATCCTGGTCAAGTTCCACGACTTCCTTCGGGTCGGAAACACGTCCCCAGGAGAGGTCAGTGATATGCACAAGACCATCAACGCCGCCGAGGTCAACGAACACACCATAGGGAGTGATGTTTTTAACCTTACCCTCGAGCACTTGACCCTTCTCGAGCTTAGATATGATTTCTTTCTTCTGGGCTTCGAGTTCAGCTTCGATAAGAGCCTTATGTGAAACCACAACATTCTTATATTCCTGGTTGATTTTTACAACCTTGAATTCCATTGTCTTATCGACAAATACATCATAGTCGCGGATAGGACGCACGTCGATCTGAGAACCGGGCAAGAAGGCTTCGATTCCGAAGACGTCTACGATCATACCGCCCTTTGTGCGTGATTTAACGTAGCCCTTGATAATTTCGTCGTTTTCCAATGCCTGGTTGACACGGTCCCAGCTTCTGGTCTGGCAAGCCTTCTTGTGTGAGAGCTTGAGCTGACCGTTCTTGTCTTCAAGGTTTTCAATATATACCTCCACTTCGTCGCCAACTTTGAGGTCGGGGTTGTAACGGAATTCGGAAATGGGGATTATAGCATCGGATTTCATGCCGATGTCTACTCTTACTTCCCTTTTGGAGATAGATTTGATGACACCTGTCACCACTTCATTGTCTTTAGCCGTCTTGAGAGACTCGTCGTAAGTGTTGATTAATTCCTCGCGGCTTTTCTCGCCGGCTGTTTCGCCTGTCGCATAGGCATCCCAATCGAAATCTTCAATCGGGGTTTGAACTTTTGATTCGCTCA
>JAFLTU010000020.1:0-10542 GCA_022509125.1 Muribaculaceae bacterium
ATTAACCTTAAAATCTAATACCATGAAAAACTCGATGCAAAATTAATAAATAATTCTAAAAACTATGCTATAGAACATAAAAACCTCCTCTTTTTAACATTTTTTAAAACTCTGGGGGCTGCTAATCCAATAAAAAAGCCCTCCTTCGAGGGCTTTTTATCGAGATTTATCGAGATTAATCGAGATTCATCGAGATTAATCGAGCTTAATCGAGATCTATCGAGCTTAATCGAGATTCATCGAGTTTCATCGAGCTTCTTCGAGTTTAATCGGGATTCATCGAGCTTAATCGAGATTGATCGAGCTTTATCGAGCTTTATCGAGCTTTATCGCGATTCATCGAGCTAAATCGAGATTCATCTAGATTCATCGAGCTAAATCGAGATTCATCGCGCTTAATCGAGCTAAATCGCGCTTAATCGAGCTGAATCAGGAAGATTTATTCCGGAAGGGCTGCGTTGGTCTTAGCTACGGCCTCGGCGCTCTTCTTGAAGAGCTCCTTTTCTTCATCATTGAGCGGAAGCTCGATGATTTTCTTGATACCCCCCTTGCCCAGCAGACAGGGAACGCCGATGCAAAGATCTTTCTCGCCATATTCGCCTTCCACGAGAGCAGAGCAGGGGATAATGGCATTCTGATCGTGGAGAACGGCCTCGGCCACTTCTGCTGCAGCTGCTCCGGGGGCATACCATGCGGAGGTGCCAAGAAGTTTCGTCAGCGTAGCGCCTCCCACCATGGTGTCGGCAACAATCTTGTTGAGCTCTTCATCGCTGAGATATTCCTTCACGGGAATGCCTCTGAGAGTGGCAAATCTCTTCAAAGGAATCATCGTGGTGTCGCCATGGCCACCGATCACCATACCCTCAACCTCGTTTGGATTGGCATTCAGTTTCTGGCTCAGATAATATTTGAAACGGCTGCTGTCGAGCGCGCCTCCCATACCGATGATACGGTTTTTCGGAAGTCCGCTCACCTTGTGGATCAGATAGGTCATGGTGTCCATCGGGTTGGAAACACAGATGATGACAGCATTCGGGCTATGTTTGAGCACGCTCTCGGTGACACTCTTAACGATGCCGGCGTTCACTCCGATCAATTCCTCGCGGGTCATGCCCGGCTTGCGGGGAATTCCGGATGTGATGATAACAACGTCGCTATCTTTGGTAGCCTCGTAATCGTTGGTGACGCCCTTGATGCGGGTGTTCATGTCTAAGAGATTGGCTGTCTGCATCATGTCCATGGCCTTACCCTCGGAGACGCCCTCCTTGATATCGATCATCACAACCTCGTCGGCCACACCACGGATCGCCAATACGTTGGCTGCCGTCGCGCCTACATTTCCGGCGCCTACTACTGTTATTTTTGACATAATATTTCGTTTTGGTTTTTCAGGTTCTTATGTTGCAAAGATATTGAATTTTTTCTTTATCCTAAACTAAAAAAAGTCTTTTATTTTTAGGGGGAAAGGTATGGTCAGCTCCCTAATCGGCCAAGGGGAGCGGGCCCTCTCTCACCACTTCCGGAGAGTCGCCTGTGAAATCCACGATGGCCGAGGGCTGTAGGCTGCCTTCCTCCCCCTTTACCATTAGGTCGGCCCGATCCTTATAAGCCTCCTCGATCAGGTCGGGATTAATTCCATAGTCGTCGTCTTCAAAGACGATTGAGGTGGATAGCAACGGATTTCCCAACGCCTCAACAATTTTCAGCACTGCCTCATTTGCCGGAATTCTTACTCCCACAACTTTCCTTCCCTTAAAGGCTCGGGGCAGCGACGAGGCCGCGCGGAATAGGAAGGTGAAGGGCCCGGGAGTGTTGTCTTTCATTAGTTTGAATGCATCGTTGTCGAAACGGGCATAATCGGAAGCCATCGAAATATCGCTGCAAAGTATCGATAGATTTGTCTTTTCAGGATTGAGTCCTTTCAACTGGCAAACCCGCTCGATAGCCTTCGGATTCAAGGCATCGCAGGCAAGGGCATAGAGAGTGTCGGTAGGTATAACTATGACTCCACCTCCCTTTAACACTTCAACTACCCTTTCCACCTGATTCTCGGCAATGTTGTTGTTGTAGATTTTTTGAGTTTCCATAATTCTTCTTGTTGCAATGGTCGGCAAGTCCGCATCCGCAGCATGAGCCTCCCGACTCTCTTTTATTCCGTTTCACTATCTTCCATATCATCCAGACACAAGCGGCCAGAAACACAAGCCCGACGATGGAGTATTGCACCACCAAATCGGCTGTAAAGTTTTCCCTGGCAAGCATCATGACGATTTCTTTTTAGACCCTCCCCTCTTTTTTGTCTCTTCCCCCTTTTTATCGGCATTTTTGCTCCCACTCTTCTGTTGTTCGGCTATGATACGCCTGTCGCTGTTGTCGCGCATCACCGACATGGTGATATCAGTCACCATCCCCTTTATTTCGGCTATAAAAGCCTCCGGACTGTAGCTGCCGCTCTCGATGCCCCGGAGCTTGCCCTCCCAGATACCGGTGAGTTTCGCGCTCTTCAGCAATTCCTCCTTCACCACTCCCATCAAGTCTTTGGCTGCCTGGGTCGCCCTTATCGATTTCCGCTCCTTCACGATATAGCCGCGTTTATAGAGGATTTCGATGATGGCAGCCCGGGTGGAGGGTCGTCCTATGCCGTTGGCCTTCAGGGCCTCGCGCAGGTCTTCATCGTCAACGGAGGCACCGGCCGTCTCCATGGCCTTCAAAAGGGTTCCTTCAGTGTAATATTTCGGAGGTTGGGTGGTCTTCTTTACCAGTCGAGGAGAATGCGGTCCCGCTTCCCCTTTCGTGAACTCCGGCAAGATTGAATCGTCGTCCTTGTCTTCACCTTTATCCTCTTCCTGGCTGTCGTTGGCCCGGTTGTCGTTAGCATAAACTGCTTTCCAACCCAAGGAGGTGACTGTCCTCCCGGTGGCCTTAAACCCATATTTTTCACATTCAGCCGCAACATTGGTCTGCATGAAAGTGAAGTCGGGATAAAACACGGAGATAAACCTCCTGGCGATTATGTCAAACACCTCTGATTCCGTCTTGGTCAGATTTGGAGGTAATGCCTGGCCTGTGGGGATAATTGCATGGTGGTCGGTCACTTTCGAATTGTCAAACACTTTCTTGCTCTTGGCCAGCCTGCTCCCCCGCAATGGCTGCAAAAGGTTCTGGTATTGGGTAAGATTGTTGAGGATGGTCTTGCAATTCTTGTAGACATCGTCGGGAAGGTAGGTGGTGTCGACCCTCGGATAGGTGGTCACTTTCTTCTCGTAAAGCGATTGCACGGTCTTCAATGTCTCCTCGGCTCCGAGGTTGAGTTTCTTGTTACATTCCACTTGCAGCGAGGTCAGGTCGAAAAGTCTGGGAGGCGCCTCTCTTCCTGCCTTTGTTGTGATATCCTTAATGACAAGTGGTAGTCCCTTTATCTTCTCGATGATTTCCTCTCCCTTCTCCTTTTTATCGAATTTCTTCCCCGTGTAGGAAAACAAGACATCGCGGTAAAGTGTCTTGAGTTCCCAATAGTCTTGAGGCACAAAATTTTCAATCTCCTCCTGCCGGTTCACCACCAGTGCGAGTGTCGGGGTCTGCACCCTGCCGATCGAGAGAATCTGGCCTCTTTCCCCATATTTTAGGGAATAGAGGCGAGTGGCGTTTATACCGAGCACCCAGTCGCCGATTGCCCGGCAGAGGCCTGCCAGATAAAGGGGTTCGTATTGTTTCTCCGGTTTGAGATTATTGAAACCGTCGCGGATAGCATCATCAGTCATCGAGTTGATCCACAGACGCTTCACCGGTTTCTTGCAACCTGCCTTCTGCATCACCCATCTTTGGATAAGCTCCCCCTCCTGGCCGGCGTCGCCGCAGTTGATAATCTCGTCACATTTCAAGATCAACTCGGCAATTGTTTTGAATTGTTTCTTATATGTTTCGTTGTCGATAAGCCTTATACCAAACCGAGGTGGAATCATCGGAAGAGCCGACATCGACCATGGCTTCCAGTTGGGCGTGTAATCGGAAGGTTCCTTCAGGCAACAGAGATGGCCGAAGGTCCACGTCACGCAATATCCGTTGCCCTCCAAATATCCGTCGTGGCGGGTATTCGCCCCTAAAATTCTGGCGATGTCCCTCCCGACGCTCGGCTTCTCCGTTATACAAAGCACCATGGTTTGTAGTTAATCGTTTTTCGTTTATCGTGGCTCGTTGATCGCTTTTTCAATAGTTTATACTCTGGCACTCAGCACTTGGCACTCAGCACTCGGCACTCGGCACTCGGCACTTGGCACTTGGCACTCGGCACTCGGCACTCGGCACTCGGCACTATTCCTTCTTTGCTTCCTCCCAGATTTCGTCCATTTCCGCCAGGGTCATCTCTTTGAGGCTGCGGCCCATCTCCTTGGCCTTTGCCTCAAGATAGTTGAAGCGTTTGATAAATTTTCGGTTGGTCTTCTCGAGGGCATTCTCCGGATTGACTCCGTAAAGCCTTGCAGCATTGATAATTGCAAACATGAGGTCTCCGAATTCCTCTTCAAGTTTCGCCTTGTCGCCGCTTTTGATCTCGGCTTCCACTTCGGCTGTCTCCTCCTTCACTTTGTCCCACACCTGTTCCTTCTCTTCCCAATCGAAACCCACATTGGCGGCCTTCTCCTGGATGCGGTTGGCCTTGATCAAGGAGGGAAGTGAGGCGGGAACTCCCGAAAGCACCGTCTTATTGCCCCCCTTCTCCTTCAGCTTTATCTGTTCCCAGTTTTTCGACACCTGTTCCGGGGTCTCGGCCTCCACATTGCCATAGATATGAGGATGGCGGAAAATCAGTTTGTCAGTCAAGGTGTTGCACACGTCGGCTATGTCGAACTGACCCTTCTCATCGGCTATTTTCGCATAAAAACCGATATGGAGCAATACGTCTCCAAGTTCCTTCTTGATATTTTGGACATCATCGGCCAGCAAGGCGTCGGTCAATTCATACACCTCCTCGATAGTGTTGGCTCTCAGTGACTCGTTGGTCTGCTTGGCATCCCAGGGACATTTCACTCTCAATGTGTCCAAGACGTTTAGAAACCTCAGAAATGCCTCACTTTTCTCCTTTTCCGTATGCATTTTTCGTTAATCGTTACTCGTATTTCGTTGATCGATTTTTCAATAGTTTATGCTCTGCACTCGGCTCTCGGCACTCGGCACTCGGCACTTGGCACTTGGCACTTAGCACTTGGCACTTGGCACTATCCAAAAAACTGTGCTCTATGCACTATGCTCTATGCTCTCAACTCCGGCACTTGGCACTCGGCACTCGGCACTTCACATCTTCTTCCTATATTTTCCCTCTTCTCTCCCCTCTTCCACTTCTTCCAGTATGGAGAGATAGGATGCAAACCGGGAGGGTGCGATTTCACCCCTCTCCACGGCTGCTTCCACGGCGCAGCCCGGTTCGCCGATATGGCGGCAGTCGCCATACCTACATTCCGCTCCCGCCTTGAAGATTTCGGGGAAATAATGACTCACTTCCGTCGGCTCGAATTCAATCATTCCGAAGCCCTTCACGCCCGGGATATCTATTATCTCTCCCCCTCCCGGCAATGGAATCATCTCCGAGAAGGTGGTGGTGTGAGTCCCGGTGTGATGAAGGTCGGAGACTTCTCCGGTGCGAAGGTTTAGGCCCGGCACCAAGGCGTTGATAAGCGACGATTTACCCACTCCGCTGTTTCCGGCAAAAAGACTTATGTTGTCGGCCACAAGTTTCCGCAAGGCCTCTATCCCCTCTCCGGAGGTGGCCGAAGTGAAATACATAGGATAGCCAATTCCTTCGTAGAGTTTCTTCAGTTCTTCGGCATATTCCCGGATTTCGGGAGTCCAGAGGTCGCATTTGTTCATCACAATCACAGCCGGAATCGAATAAGCCTCGGCTGTGGCCAAAAACCTGTCGATGAAGGTAGTGGGGGTCTCGGGATTGAATATCGTGGCCACAAGGATTGCCCTGTCAATGTTGGCAGCAAGGATATGGCTCTCTTTCGAAAGGTTGGAAGCCCTTCTTATTATATAATTCCTCCGCGGAGTTATCTCCTTGATATAATAGGCATCGTCGGAGGCCCGGTAGATTTTCACCAGATCGCCGACAGCCACCGGGTTAGTGGTCCTTATCCCCTTGATACGGAAATTTCCCTTTATGCGGCAGGGAAATTCCTCTCCCTCGGGGGTCTTCACGATATAGGCGCTCCCGGTGTTTTTAACCACCCGGCCCTCCAAGAGTTCTATAGCTTGTTTGTTGGCGCGTTGCTTACCCATAATCCTGCTTTATTTCACAGTGAAGGCCTCAATCGAAGTCGAATAGTCGGGACTCAGGAGCGCCCGTTTGATGGCATGGGAAAATTTCACGCTCTTGCCCGTCTCGTCGCGCTTTGTGTATTGCTGCGATGCTAAAATCACCGTGTCGGCTCCCAGCCGGGCATTGATCTCGTCGATAGCCTCGGAGAGGGTCCGATATTTCCGGCTCAGTCCGGCGTCGTAGTCGAAGAGGTCGGGCTGGATTGCTTTTGCGGATGTGATTTCGCTCACCATCACGCCTCCCCGCTTGTAATGGATGCCGGGGAGGAAGATTTTCTCGAGAGTATTTAACGCTGCTGAAACAATCTCCGGGGTAGCCGATGTGGGTGTCGTGAATATATACGAGCCACTGTTGGAATACTGCGGAAGGTCTTCCCGGAAGAAATTCGATTGGAGAAACACTGTCACCATCGAGCAAACAGTGGCCTGTCTCCTCAGTTTCATGGCACACCTCGCGGCATAGTTGGCGAAATGTTCCCGCAGCAGGTCGATATGGGTAATCATATCGGGAAAGGAGCGGCTCGTGACGATGCTCTGCTTGGTTTTGGCATCCATCTCGTCTACCCCGATCACGTCTTCTCCCCTCAGTTCAAGCCATGTTCGCTCCCCGGGCACATGGAATCGGCTCTTCACCCATGCCCGGGTCTTCTGCGTGAAATCATAGGCGGTCACTACGCCCGCATAGTTAAGTTTCTTGGCGATGCGCCTCCCGATTCCCCAGACATCCTCGGCCTTGAAAAGCTGAAGGGCCTTGATGCGCTGCTCATCGTCGGCTATAACGCAGCATTTATTGTAACCCGGATAATTCTTGCCGAACCGCGCCGCCACTTTGGCAAGCGTTTTGGTCGGAGCCATCCCGAATGTCACCGGGATGCCGGTCCATTTCATCACCTTCTTTGAGAGCCGCTCGCCGAAGGCCTTGAGGTCTCCGACGGGTATGCCCCGGAGATCCATGAATCCCTCGTCGATCGAATACTGATGGAGCCGCGGCACCTCCTCGCGGATCACCGCCATCACCCTCGCCGACATATCTCCATAGAGCTTATAGTTGGAGGAAAAGGCGGTGATCCCCGAATTGGGGTATTGTTCCAAAAGCTGATAATATGGCAGGCCCAGCTTTATGCCCATTTTCTTCACCTCGCGTGAGAGGGCCACCACGCAGCCGTCGTTGTTGGATAAAACCACCACCGGCTTGCGGGCGAGTTCCGGCCGGAACACTCTCTCGCAGCTGCAAAAGAAATTGTCGCAATCCACCAGGCCCCACATCTCTCCTCTCTCCTTTATTAGTCGAGCGTCACGAGCTTATAGTTGGTGGTGCCAAGACCGATCTTCTCAGCATGGTCGATGATATGGGTGCCATGCATCTCTTTGATCCTCTCGATCATCGGGCCCGCGTCGTCTCCTTCGGTGTTTTCATGTCCGAAAACGAGGTCGAGGGCAGCCTTGTCGAGAGCCACAGGGTCGGTAGAGGCCATGATGCCCATGTCTTTCAAGACCGGTTCGTGGGGATTGCCGTTGCAGTCGCAGTCGATCGACATATTGTTGAGCACGTCGACATATACGATGTCTTTACCCGGCTGCTTGAAATGGTCGTGCACAGCCTGCGCGGCTGCAGCCATCGACTCGATGAAGCCATCCTGGTTGTCGGTATATTCCCAGAATTTGTCAACATCGGCATTCCTTCCGGCCGAATGGATGTAGGCTTTACCCTCGGAGGAGGCCACGCCGATGCTGGCATTCTTCAAGACTCCGCCGAAGCCCCCCATCTGATGGCCTTTGAAATGGGCCAGATTGATCATATAGTTGTAGTTGGGAAGATGGTCGCCCACGATGTCGTAGTGGATCCAGGTAGTGTCTCTCACAGGGATTTTCGTCGTTCCCTCGGCGTCGAGGATGTCTAAGTCGGCGATATCCATATATCCCCTTTCCTTGGCTGCCTTGAGGTGAGCTTCGGTGGTGTTGCGGTTGCCGGGATAGGCCGTGTTGGCCTCCACGAGTGTGCCGTTCACTTTCTGCACGAGGTCTTTGATAAGGCCGGCCTCGAGGTTATAGGATTTAGCTGACTCACCGGTGGAGATCTTCACAGCCACCTTTGCACCTTCGGGCACGGGCACGCCAAGTGCCTCATAGATTTTCACCAGATTTTGCGGGGTGATGTCTTTGATGTAGTAGACGATCGCTGTGTCGTTGGCTGCGGTGGTAGCGTCGGCTGTCTCTTCGGCCGTAGCCTGTTGCTTTGCTCCGCCGCAAGCTGTTGTCGCAAGGGCCAGGCTCATAAGCCCGAACACGAAATAATTTCTCTTCATGGATTGTTTGTTAATATGGATTGTTTGTTAATTAGGGTTTGTAATTGGAGGAAAACATCATGTTTTTCGTTTTTAGGGGCAGAAACATCCTGTTTCCTCATAAAAATGGTAAAAAGAGCGACCCCGCTAAGAGGTCGCCCTTATTTATTGTCTCAAGAAAAAGGTCGCCCTTTGTTTTCTCATGAAAGGATTAACGCACGATAGCTTTCACGGATTTACCACCCTGACGGATGATGTAGAGACCGCCTTGCTGAGGATTGGCCACCTTCACGCCCTGGAGGTTGTAGTAGGTTGCGGGTGCGTTCAAGTCGATTTCAATTCCCTCGATGCCCGCCGCCTCGTAGGAGAGGATCTTGCTGCCGGTCGTGAATTCGGGGGTGCCGTTGTAATCAAGGATAGTGCCGTTAACCACAACCTTTGCACCGAGTTCCAATTGGTCTTCCGAAGTGAAGCTCTCTCCATCGATATATTTGCCGCGGTAGATCTCAAGACTTTCCTCTTTGGAAGTAGTGGGGGCGTCGGCGATGAAATAAGTGGCATTGCCATATTGCTCGCTCACTTCCTCGATGTAGGTGATGTAACCCTCTACGGTTGCCTCTCCGTTATATCCATCGGCGATAAGGGCTAAAGCCTCGACAACGGTGATTGTGCCTTCCGGTGCGTCCGGCATCTCAGGCGGTGTGAATCCTTCCGGATATTGGATAGACACGATGATATTTTCCTGAGCCATCTCCGGGATTACCTCATTGTCGGCGTTTGTGTAATTTTTGAGAGTACCCTGCACCGTTACCTTTGTATTGACCGGAAGATCGGCAATGCTCGAAAAATTGGCACCGTCGAGTCCTTTACCGCTGTAAATAGAGAGTCCTTCGGTGTCGCCAATTCTGTCTACAATGGTGTAAGACAATGAATGGTATGTGGGGTTATATCCTGTAACCTCTGAAACATAACCTGTCACCTTGGCTTCAATAGTGTTATCTCCGGCAGTCGCAAGAGCCTCAAGCGCCTGAGCCACAGTATATTCTTCGTAAGTAACTGTCGGCGGTTCCGGAGCGTCGAAATCCTCGCCGTAAACCACTGTAATAGATTCAAGTGCATAGTTCACTGATTCTTCAGGGGTGCCGGATATGTAATTGAATGTAACCTCCTTTTCAGAACCACTCCAAGCGGAAATTGGCTCTGTTGAACCGGCTAAAGCAAACTTAGCTCCCTTAGAACTAGGAACGGTGATGACAACACCGGTCACATCACTTCCATCGATTGTGCTTACAGTAAAGAAGGGGGCTCCTTTTGAGTAAGCGCGAAGTCCGTCTTTCCACATTCTCCAGCAATTCTTGGTCGGGATTTCACCGTTAAGCACAATCTGAACATTGCCGTTGGTGATAGTGGCCGGCACAGTAACATAATCTGCATCCTGAGCGTCTACATCATAAGCCGGCAAACCATAACTGTTGGTCAGGAAGTCGAAGGTGACTTCGGTGGCAGTCGCCGGGAGGCCAAGGGCCGCTACTGCCGCGATTGATAGTAAAAGTTTTTTCATAAGCAAAAATATGAGAATTTATTGGTTTTTCGTTAATCGTTTATCGTATCTCGTTGATCGTATATCGTTAATCGTAGCTCGTTGATCGATTTTCAATAGTTCTTAACTGTTTAAAACTATTCAAAAAACTGTGCACCATGCACTGTGCTCTATGCACTCAGCCCGGCACTCGGCACTCGGCACTCGGCATTATTCAAAACTGTGCACCATGCACTGTGCACTATGCTCTTGGCTCATCACTTGCAAATTTAATCTTTTTCTCCAACTCTCGCAAATCCATTATCCCGAGTTCTAATAACCGAGAACCGTAAACCATAAACCATAAACCATAAACCAAGTCGGCCTCTAACAACCGAAAACCATAAACCGAAAACCAAGTCGGCC
>JAFLTU010000020.1:10642-15224 GCA_022509125.1 Muribaculaceae bacterium
AACCAAGTCGGCCTCTAACAACCAAGAACCGTAAACCGAAAACCAAGTCGGCCTCGGAGAGGCCCAAGTTGTCGCAACCCCAGGTAAGCAAGACTCACAGAGGCTTGCGCAGCCTGGGGATCCAGTCCCACCTCTCCCCTCCGGCCTCGGAGAGGTCGAAGTTATCCTAACTAGTCAGATTAAACTTTCTGAATCCAGGAAAATCAAATTTGTGTATATTCATTTTTAGCATTATCTTTGGAGTGCCGAGTGCTGAGTGCCAAGCGCCGAGTGCTGAATGAAATCGCCGGCTGAGTGCAGAGCATAAACTATTGAAAAAACGATCAACGAAACACGATAAACGATAAACGACTAACAATTAAACCGCTAACCATATGAAACGTATCCTCTTCGCCCTCCTCCTTCTCATATCCATGGGCTCCGCTTTCGCCCAGTTGCCTTCAGTGCAGCTCAAAGACCTCGACGGAAAAGTGGTTGACACGGCCACCCTCTCCAACGACGGCAACCCCTTCGTGATCAGCTTCTTCGCCACGTGGTGCAAGCCCTGCCTGCGCGAGCTCACAGCCATCAGCGACCTCTATCCCGACTGGCAGGATGAAACCGGCATGAAACTCATCGCCATCTCCATCGACGAGGCCCAGAATGCCAACCGCGTGAAACCTCTCGTGGAGGGTAAAGGATATGAATATGAGGTGCTCCTCGACACAAACCAGGACTTCAAACGGGCCCTCGGCATCCAGGATGTGCCCTATCTTATGATTATCGACGGCGACGGCAATATCGTCGAAACCCGCAATGGCTACACCGAAGGCTCCGAAAGCCATATAATCGAGAAAATCCGCGAACTCAAGGCCAAATGAAAACCCTCCTTCCGGCCGCTCTGGCCTTCCTGACTGTCCCGACGATCCTTGCGGGCGAAACCCCCGACCCGTCGGCCCTCCCCTCTCCCGATCCGGCCCCCGACTACGTCTACATCCCGGCAGCTCAGACCCCCGACGATATATATGTGGCCACGCCTTCCAAACCAAAATCGTCGGAAAACAAAGTCTCTGTCCATGGCAGCGTCCAGGCCGACATCCTCTTCCCGGAGACTGATTACGAAATCGACAACACCGTATACGACGACAAGGTGCTCGGCAATATCTTCGCCGACGTGGCCCTCTACAGCAAATATATCGACGCCGGCCTTCGTTTTGAATACCTCCAGCATCCCCTCCCCGGCTTCGAACCCGACTATAAGGGCTGGGGTGTCCCCAATATCTTCGTGAAGGGTAAATTCGACAAGATCGAGGTGACGTTGGGTGATATCTACGACCAGTTCGGCTCCGGATTCATCCTGCGCACCTATGAAGACCGGGCCCTCGGAATCGACAACTCCATCCGTGGAGCACGCGTCTCCACCCGCAACATCAACGGGATGCGTTTCACTGTCCTCGGAGGGGTGCAGCGCCGTTTCTGGGACTGGAGCCTCAAAAGCCAGGTCTATGGAGCCAACGCCGAAGTTTATCTCAACCAGCTTATCTCAAAACTTTCCGACCATGGCTGGAGTTGGATGTGGGGAGCATCCTACGTGGCCAAACATGAAGAGGAAGAAGACATATACGTGCCCGGCACTGTCTATAAGCTCCATCTCCCGAAGGTGGTGGGTGCATTCGACATCCGCACGCAGTTCATGAAGAAGGGCTTCGACGTGTTGCTCGAATATGCCTGGAAAAGCCAGGACCCCTCTTTCGACAACGACTACACGTATGCCAACGGCAATGCATTGATGGTCTCCGCATCCTACACCCGCAGCGGAATGGGTATCCTCCTCCAGGCCAAACGCAGCGACAACATGGCTTTCCGCTCGAAACGCAGTCAGGACCTCTCTTCGGCCTTCATCAACAACATGCCCCCCTTCGCCTATCAGAGCACCTACGCCCTCGCGGCTATGTATCCTTACGCCACTCAGGCAGCTCCCGGCGAATGGGCCTTCTCAGGAAATTTCACCTATAAGTTCAAACGCAAGACCCCGCTGGGTGGCAAGTATGGCACCACCCTGACCGTCAACGCCGCATATATCCGTGGGCTCGACAGGAAAAATCCCGAGCAGCTCTTCCATGGCAGCCTCTATGGCACAAACGGCGGCAAAACCTCCTTCTTCGGAATGGGCGAGACCTACTATCGCGACATCGACGTCATGATCGAGAAACGCATCGTGCGCGACTTCCAGCTTAATTTCTCCTACGTAAACCAGGTCTACAACAAGACCATCCTGGAGGGACATGGCGGCAACGTGCATGCCAATATCTTCATTCTCGACGGAAAATGGACCATCTCCAAGAAGGTGACAGGGCGTATGGAGCTCCAATACCTCCAGAGCAAGCAAGACTATAAAGACTGGGCCTACGGCCTCATCGAGGTCTCTGTGCTCCCATATCTTATGTTCACGGTCTCCGATATGTGGAACTGTGGGGACACGGGCACTCATTATTATATGGGGGGCATCACCGGCACATATAAGGCCAACCGCCTGATGCTAAGCTACGGCCGCACACGCGCCGGGTTCAACTGCTCGGGAGGTGTATGCCGTTGGGTGCCGGCAACCCATGGTTTCCAGATCTCCTACAACTACAACTTCTAATCCTTGACTTTCCGCCATGTTTAAGCATATAAATATCAAATATATAGCCCTATCCCTCGGACTCCTTGGATTTGTGGCCTCCTGTGATCATATCTCGGAAGACGACCGCTATATCGAGACCACGCCGGTGGTGACAGCCCGCAAAGTGCTGCTTGAAGAATTCACGGGCCAGTTCTGTCCCAACTGTCCGGAGGGCCATGCCGTGATCGAGAGTCTGGAAGAACAGTATGGCGACGAGCTCATCGTGGTAAGCATCCATGCCGGCCATTTCGGGGTCTCCGCTCCCGCGGGACTCATGGAACCGGAAGGGGACGAATATGCCAACCGTTGGGGTATAGAGGCTTATCCTTCGGCAGTGGTCGACAGAAACTCCGGAGCCCTGGGACGCAACCAGTGGTCTACAGCCGTGAGGGATGAGATTTCCAAGGAGACCACTCTTTACCTTGGACTATATGCCGAGCAGAGCGCCGACTATAAGAATATTGAAATAACCACCAATTTGGGTTCACCCGAAGCTCGCAACGGGAGTCTGCAACTTTGGGTGGTAGAAAACGATATCGTTACATTCCAACAGGATGGCGGCAACATCATACCGGATTATACCCACAACAATGTGTTCCGCGCATGCGTCAACGGCCTCTGGGGTCAGGAAGTGGCTCTTCCCGCCAATGAGGAAGTGACCCTCAACAATTCGATCGCCATCCAAGACGACTGGGTGCTCCGCAACGTCTATATCGTAGGCTTCTACTACGACGCCTCCGGCGTAATCCAAGTAGAGCGCTGCCCCGTCTCCAATCTTTGAAGTGCCGAGTGCCAAGTGCTAAGTGCCAAGTGCCGAGTGCCAAGCGCCGAGTGCCGGCCTCGGAGAGGCCGAAGTTACCACAACCCCAGGTAAGCATGCCTCACAGAGACTTGCGCAGCCTGGGGATCAAGTCCCACCCCTCCCCTCCGGCCTCGGAGAGGCCGAAGTTGCCAAAACCCCAGGTAAGCATGCCTCGCAGAGGCTCGCGCAGCCTGGGGATAGCAGAGACTTGCGCAGCCTGGGGATCCAGTCCCACCCCTCCTCCTCCGGCCTCGGAGAGGCCGAAGTTGCCACAACCCCAGGTAAGCATGCCTCGCAGAGGCTTGCGCAGCCTGGGGATAGCAGAGACTTGCGCAGCCTGGGGATCTAGTCCCACCCCTCCTCCTCCGGCCTCGGAGAGGCCGAACTTACTTTAATAATTGGAATTTATGAGCAAAACCCGTAACTACTTACATATCGTTTTTGGCACTAAGTATCGTCAGCGTACCATCACCCTCACGGGTCGAGAGAAGTTATACTCTTATATCTCCGGTATAATAAAAAATAAAAAGTCTACGCTCATCTCCATTAACGGAATAGAAGACCATGTTCATATCCTCCTTAACCTTCATCCTACGATAGCGCTCGCCGACATGGTCAGAGATATCAAGTCGGAGGCAACCAAAATGATAATTGAAACAAAATGCTTCCCAATGTATGAAGGGTGGGCTTCGGAATACTTCGCCTCTTCCGTCTCCCCATCCCATGTAGAAAGCGTAAAAGCATATATCGATAATCAAGAGGAGCATCATAAATCCAAAGGGTATGAGGAGGAAGTAAAGGGGTTCCTTCAGAAGATGGGGATGACCTTATATACTGATGATCTCGACTGAACTTCGACCTCTCCGAGGCCGTTGGTGTGATGGTATGGGCATATCCCCAGGTTGCACGGCCTCTCCGAGGCTCGTTTACCTGGGGTTGCGACAACTTTGGCCTCTCCGAGGCCCACTTCCCGGTACATCATCCTAGACGCATCAGTCTGTTACCTTTATCTCCATATCATGAACTTCGACCTCTCCGAGGCCGGTGGTTAGATGGTATAGGCATATCCCCAGGCTGCACAGCCTCTCCGAGGCTCGTTTACCTGGGGTTGCCACAACTTTGGCCTCTCCGAGGCC
>JAFLTU010000020.1:15324-40216 GCA_022509125.1 Muribaculaceae bacterium
TCCGAGGCTCGTTTACCTGGGGTTGCCACAACTTTGGCCTCTCCGAGGCCAACTTAGCTCTTGGTTTTCGGTTCTCAGTTATCTTATATAGAGAGATGTCCCGCTCCACCCCATCCTTTCATTTCTTTGAGGGACCCAGTCCCACCTCTCCACTCCGGCCTCGGAGAGGCCGAAGTTGCCAAAACCCCAGGTAAGCAAGACGCGCAGAGGCTTGCGCAGCCTGGGGATACAGTCCCACCTCTCCCCTTCGGCCTCGGAGAGGTCGAAGTTACCACAACCCCAGGTAAGCATGCCTCGCAGAGGCTTGCGCAGCCTAGGGATCCAGTCCCACCTCTCCACTCCGGCCTCGGAGAGGCCGAAGTTACCACAACCCCAGGTAAGCAAGACCCGTAGAGACTTGCGCAGCCTGGGGATCAAGACATGCCCCACTCCTCCGGCCTCGGAGAGGCCTAAGTTGCCACAACCCCAGGCAAGCATGCCTCGCAGAGGCTTGCGCAGCCTGGGGATTCAGTCACACCTCCCCCTCCGGCCTCGGAGAGGCCGAAGTTATCATAGGCTATCGGGTTAAACTTTCTTAATCCGGGGATGTCAAATTTGTGTATTTTCATTTTTAGCGTTATCTTTGAAGTGTCGGACTGAGTGCCAAGTGCCGAGTGCAGAGTGCCGGGCTGAGTGCATAGAGCACAGAGCATGGTGCACAGTTTTGAATAGTGCCAAGTGCCGAGTGCCGAGTGCCAAGTGCCGAGTGCCGAGTGCCAAGTGTCGAGTGCCAGGCTGAGCGCAGAGCAAGAACTATTGAAAAAACGATCAACGAGACACGATTAACGAAAAACGAACGAGAGCATAGAGCATAGAGTAAAGTTTGGAAATAGTTTTACTCAGAAGAAACCATTATGAGCTGTGAACTATGCTCTGTGCACTATGCACACCTAAAAAACGAATAACGAAAAACGATAAACGAAAAACGTTCGAAAGCCAAATGCCGAGCATAAACTATTGAAAAACGATTAACGAAAAACGATTAACGAAAAACGAAAAAATCATAGACTATGAAAAAATCTTTACTCACAATTGCACTTATCGCAGGAGCAGCGTTCGCAGCTAACGCCGAGCTGAACTTCCTGCACGACGGTGAAGTTATAACGGGCCCGACTTTCTCCTACGAAGGATGGACCTACGTGCCCGTTGCCGACAAAGACGGAAACCCCACCGGGTTATATCAATTCAAGGTTGACCCCGAAATCTATCTCGTTTCCGATCAAAACGCCACAGTTTATATCAACGTTACGGCCAACACCGACATCCAGCTTTGCGCAGGGGGCGACTGCATCACAGGCGATAATGTAACCAAGCCTGAAGTGGCTCTGACAGCCAATGTGCCCCTCAACCTTCAATTCGATTGGCTGATGCAAGGTGTTAACCAGGGTGAAGATATCGAAGTGCCCGAAATCGATGCCACTATCTCAGTGACCAGCGGCACGGAAACCATCACTCTTCGTGTCTCAATGGGTGGCGTCACAGCCGGAGTGGAGAGCATCGGGACGACCCTCAACAACATCTCCATATCAGGGCGCAGCCTCTCATTCGACGTGGCCAACTCAGCTCAGCTTTCCCTCTACAGCCTCTCCGGGAAGACCATCCTCAACAAGACTGTGGCCGGCAACGGCTCTATCAGCCTGGCAAACCTTCCCTCCGGAGTCTACGTATACCGCCTCACAGGGAAAACTCCCAAAACAGGCAAATTCATCATCAGATAATAGAATTTACTGATAATCAAAGATCCCGTCTCTCCCTTTTCTTTTTCATTAGGGAGAGCGGGGTTTAATCCAAATAACCCTTCCTGTTTCTGCAATAGCAAACAGTCTTCTTAAAACCAAATCATGAAAAAACTCCTAAAAATGCTGAGCCTGGCGGCTCTCGCTTTGACTCTCCCGGCATGCAGCAGCAACGACGAACCCGGAGGCGGCGGTGGCCCCGACAATCCGGCCTTCGGCGCCGGCGAAATCACATTCGGCTATTGTTCATCTGAAATTGGCCAGACCTTCGGTATCACCACAGGCACCGACGGCATTGTAGGGGGTGCCATCTATATCCCCCTTACTACGGCCCAACAATGGAAAGGCAATAAAATCACCGCGTTAAACCTCGCTTATGGCACCTCTTCCACGCCCGTAGCCGACATCTTCATCTGCGAAGGCAAGCTCGACGGTGGCCTAATGCCGGAACCCGTCTTTTCCCAAGAGGCAAAGATTGCGAGTCAAAACAACTGGAATAAAATCACTCTCGACCAACCTTATGAAGTCACGGGAGAGACAGATTTCTTCGTAGGATTCACAAGCCTATGTTCTTTCGGCGATCGTCCCCTCGCCCTCGATTATATCCTCACCGACCGAGATTCTGAAGACAACGGCGACTGGATTGGAATATGCGAAAACCGCGATCTTTCAGACGCAGTGGTGGAATGGACCCACGGCGGACCATGGTTCGGCCGCGTCTGCCTCCAGCTGATTGTATCGGGCGACAATCTCCCCAAATTTGATGTCGCCATCGACAATCTCTTTATCCCTGAATTCGTGGGCCAAAACGAGGAATTCTCCACCGACTTCTATGTCACCAACAAGGGAATCGAACCCGTCTACAGCGTGACCGTTGCCCTGAGTGTCGACGGTAATGTGGTTTCTCAAGCCATAGCCGAAGCCGACACCCCCATCGCCCCGGGACAAACCGCCTGGATGACTGCCTACGGGCTTAGGTGCACCGAAGTGGGCACCTCCATTCCCGTGACCCTCACCGTCACTGAGATCAACGGCAGCCAGGCCATCATCGCCTCCGACGGATCTACATCCGGAGAATTCAGCTGTTCGGAACTCTTCTACGAGAAAAATCCCCTCTTCGAGGAATTCACCGGCACATGGTGCGGTTGGTGTCCACGCGGCATCTATGGCATCGAATACATGCAGGAAAAATATGGCGACCAAGGATTCATTGTGATTGCCGGCCATTACAACGACGAGATGCAGTCTGATACTTACGTCAACGTCGTCAACACCTTCTCCCAGGGAAGCTACCCGAGTGCTGTGGTCGACCGCACATACTCTTTCGATCCGGGAGCCGACAACTTCGAAGAATATTTCCTCTATCTGAAAGGGTTCCCCGCTATGGCGGAAATCTCAATAGATGCTACCTACGATGCAGCATCCTCATCAATCACGGTGGAATCTTCCACAGTCTTCGGTCTCGACTTCGACGAAGCTCCATTCCGGCTCGCCTTCGTGACATGCCAGAACGACGTGGGGCCTTATGTGCAGACCAACTATTTTTCCGGAGGCCAGAACGGACCTAACGGAGGTTGGGAAAGCTATCCCGGCGTAGTGGTCTGGGAATATAACGAAGTGGCCCGCACGATTGTGGCCCCATTCGGTATCGAAGGCTCGCTCCCCGATTCTATTGAAAAAGGCAAAGCTTACTCCTATACCCAGACCTTCTCCGGAATTCCAGCCGAAGACATCGACGACTATTACGTTGTCGCCATGATTCTCGACGCAAGCAATTCGAGAGTGGTCAACGCTACCCAATTTGAATTCGACTAACATTAAAAAATATGAAAAAATCAATGATATTCTTAGGGGCCATGGCTTTGCCCCTACTGGCCTCGGCACAGGCCGCCGTGACCGAAACCCCTGCCAACCTTGAATGGCACAAAAACCTTTACGGCCTCTATATGTCGGCCAACGGCCTATGGATGGGTTCTTCAGCCGGTGGCACCCACCTCTACAACATTGAAACCGGGGAATCTTATGAGTTTGCAAATTCCCTTCTCGGAATCGGCCAGCCTGTAGCCAACAACGGATGGGCTTTGGGATCGATTGACTCCCAACGCGCCGTGCTCCACATCGATGGGCAGACAATTTATCCCGAGAGCTTGAAACTCTATGTGTTCACGAGTCTCGACGGAATCACCCCCGATGCTACTCGCGCCTGCGGTTTTGTCTCCAACAACGAGAAGAACGGCCCCGATAATCTCCCTATCGTCTGCAATATATCGGCCGACGGAGTGGTGGGAGAACCAATCTTCCTCCCAGTGCCGGAAAAAGATTTCTTCGGATTGACCCCTGAAGGCGTCCTTCCCCGTTGGATAAGCGACGACGGCAAGACCCTTTTGGGCGAGTTCCGTGATTGGACCGGAAGATACATTGTGCCCATCGTTTACTTTGAAGAAGAGGATGGATCCTGGAGCTACTACCTCCCATCAGAGCCCCTTTTCAATCCCAACCATCTGGAATTCGGAGTGAACCCCTACGCCACCGAGCCCCCGGCCCCGGAGGTCTATGATTACATGGACCCGGTAAAGAGGGCGGCCTATCTTGCCGACTATGAAATTTGGGCTGCAAACAATTATATCGATGATCTTTATCCGGATCCTACGGATTACATGACCGAGGAGCAGATAATGGAATACAACCTCGCGGTTGAGGAACACAACGCCTGGGAGGATGATCCCGAGATTCAGGAAGAGATCAAAGAATATAATAAGGTATTCACCGAAATCCAGCGCACATCTCCCAATTTCCACCAGAGCGAAATGGCTATCCAGCCCCAAGGCCAATTCATCGCAGCCTCTTCCACTAAGCTCGGCCAAAACCTTGAGGATATACCCTCGATCTATCGCTTTGATCTCCAGGGCGACCGCGACTATAAAGTTTATCCCTCTCCCTATCCAAATCTCATCCCGAACTCTATCACCGATGACGGCACTATCTTCATAGCCACAAGTTTAGCGGATGGGGAAGACGAGACTGTCACCAACTCCTACGTGCTCTCCCCCGGTTCGAGCGAATTTGTTCCTTTCGTAGAATATATCGCCGACTCTTATCCGGAGGTGGCAGAATGGATTGAGATTAATTTCTTGGCTACGGCAGGTGTGGTTTCTTCCAACCGGGATCAGACAGTGTTCTATGGTGCCTTGCAATTAAACAACTTCCTCACCACCAACGGAGCCGAGGATTTCAGCAAGAGCACCTACGTCTTCTCCGACACAGTTGAGCTGTCAGGTATCGAGTCGATAGCCGCAGAAAATGCCGATGGCATTTATCGAGTCTATAACCTCCAGGGAGTCAAGATTCTCGAGACTCGCGACTCAGCGGCTCTCTCCTCTCTCCCCTCAGGCATATACATCATAAACGGCAAGAAAATCCTGAAATAAATTCACATATACGTAGGGACGAGGCGTGGACATCGCACGCGATGTCCCTACGATTCACAGATTCTTTTTTACTTTTTCCCTTTCTTAAAAATAATTAAATAGCTGATTGTAAACTATTTAATTTCTCCTCTTCATTTACTTGCTCCCTCTCCCTCTTCTATATTTGAGGCAATTTCATTAAATTTGCGTAATCCCATAAATTGGGAGTAACGCATCGTTGGGATGCTATTTTAAAAATCATAAATTAACCTAAAAATTTCATTCATGAAAAAACTTTTACTTTTCGCAGCGACGGCTCTCCTTGCCGGAAGCTCCGCCTTCGCTGATGATCCAGTGAATCTCTACCTCATCGGTGAAAATGTTGACGGAGCAAGCTGGTCATTAGGCTCCAATCAAATGACTATGACCTCTGAAGGAATCTATGAATGGTCTGGAGATGTTATCTATACCAATTTCAAGATTAATAACGGTTCATGGGCCAATGATAATTATAATTTTGGCTTTGCAGATGAAAATACCCGCCTCACTCTTGGAACTCCCGCTACAGTTGTAGCATCTGGTAATTCAAAGAATATAGAAATTGCAACATACCCTGTTGTCTATAAACCGACCATTACTTTTAACTTAAATGATCTTTCAATAACTCTAAAAGGTGAAGGTTCCCTTACAACTTATTTTGTAGTAGGAAATAATGTTAATTTTGTAACCAATTGGTCTCTTCGCACAAACGTTATGACGTATAATGAAGATGATGGGACTTATACCTGGTCAGGAAAATATTTAGCTTCTGGCTTTAAGATCAATAATGGAACTTGGAATAGTACTGAATATGGCGCAGCAAACCAACAACCATTTTCAAGTGCCAATTCAAATATAAAAGTTACTACATCAGGTGGTGGGGATATCTCATTTAATGGTTTTTCTGGTGTATTGGATCCTAAATTAGTTCTTGATCCGACTGCCGAGACCCTTACTCTATCGGGCACCATATACAACAACACTGTCATGTGGGCGGTAATAGGAAGCTTCTGCAACTGGGAAACGGATAACGCATTTGTTCTCACTGAAGGCGACTCCGGCACCTTCTCAGGCACTATTCCTGAATTGACTAATGACTTTAAAATCTTAAATTTATTTACAGGCTGGGAAGATGCCTACAGTACTACCACACCTATTGAAATAGGCGAGTCAGTTAATCTAACTAAAGGAGAAAGTGGTAACATGAATTTTGACGGTATGATCCAATCCGTTAAGAACGCTACCGTTACTTGGACTCCTGGTAATACATCTTTAGTAGTAACAGCGGCTGAAGAAGATGTCATCGAGGGTTATCCCACGCTTTATATGACAGGCTCTTTCACCACAACTCCCAAACAATGGGCCGACCCGGGTACCGGTGACACAGTCCTTGGTGAGGAAGAGGATGGCATCTACACTTTCATTGTAGACCTTGGAGAAAGCGGAAATGTTGAATTCAAGCTTGCAGGTGAAGGTTGGTCAAATGGTATTGCAGGTGATGTCGAAGTGGAATATGAGCCGGTAGACGTTATCCCGGGTAGCAATGAGAATCTGAAGACTTCTCTTACAGGTAAGGTGATTCTTATTTTTGACTACGAAAAGATGCAGATGTGGTTTGAAGATATAGAAGATGATAATACACCTCCGGGTGGTGGCGAAGGCGGCGGCACTGAAGAAGGTGGCGGCACTGAAGGTGGTGGCACCGAAGAAGGCGGCGGCACTGAAGGTGGCGGTGGCACTCAAGAACCCGGTGGCGATGGCGATAACACAGGAGCCGTAGACTCTATAGATGTTGACTCAACTCCCGCTATCTACTACAACCTCCAGGGCACAAGAGTAAACAATCCCCAAAAGGGCATCTATATCATCAAGCAAGGTGATAAGACTCGCAAAGTCGTAGTTCGCTAACCTATCGCAAAATAACCCTAATAAACTTGGAAATCCCCCTTTCGGGGTGAGTTAAAAAGTTTATAGATCATAAAAGGACCCGCCCATCCCGGCGGGTCCTTTCCTATACACTCTCACCCCTCCGAGGATGAGTATGTAGGTCCCACCCCTTACCCGTAAGTGATAAAGAGAGGAGTGAAGGACACAGGAATCTTCGACCTCTCCGAGGCCGCAGGATAGAGGTAGGCCTATATCCCCAGGCTGCACAGCCTCTCCGAGGCGGTTTGCCTGGGGTTGCGACAACTTTGGCCTCTCCGAGGCCTGTCTAGGTTTTGGTTTTCGGTTCTCAGTTATAAGAGTCTCGGAGAGCGTAGCGCGAGGAAGGAACACCGGAGGGGTGATAGCGCAGGGATGGGACCGGGAGCCCCACAGGGGCTTTGTGCAGGACTGAGACCGTTAGCCCCGTGAGTGGTGATAGAGCAGGGATGAGAACGGGAGCCCCGGGAGTGGTGATAGCACAGGGCTGAGACCGGGAGCCCCGGAAGGGGTCGCGCAGGGATGAGACCGGGAGCCCAGGAGTGGTGATAGCGCAGGGCTGAGACCGCGAGGGGCGTAGTGCGGAGACGGAGCCCCGGAAGAGGCTGCGTTACGGCGGAGCCGTAACTATGTTAACCGCTTGCGGAGCGCAGCGAAGCTGGCGGATGGATGATACTATCTCATATGCCTCAACCCCGGTGGGGTTGATTTTCTCTTTATATAGTGGGTGATTACGGGGCTCCGATCCCCGATGGCCTCGGAGAGGCCCAAGTTGTCGCAACCCCAGGTAAGCAAGACTCGCAGAGGCTGGCGCAGCCTGGGGTTAAGTCCAAGCCATCCCCGCGGCCTCGGAGAGGCCGAAGTTGCCGCAACCTTAGTTAGGAAAAGGATTTAATAAAATCTGAAGCACTAAAAACCGGTATGTCGGAAAAAATATAATCTTTTTCATTACGCGTTATGATATAATCACAACCTGCTTCTTTGGCCGCGGCATATTGCAATAAATCTTCGAAATCCTTTGCCTCTATTTCCAGACAATGCACTATCTGCCTTTTATTATTAGGCACAACCTCAAATAGCTCACATATCCTCCTTATCATAGATCTTAACATCTCCCTAGATTCTTTCCTTAAGATAAAGGCAAAATTCGCTATGGAGAGATAAGACACATAAAAACTAAATCCTTCATTGGAACCCTTGGCCATCAATTTTTCTGCATCACCTTTAAAGTCTTCCCTTATGAAATAATCGATAAGGAAATTTGTGTCGAGGAAAAGCTTTTTCATTTCGACATAAGATATCGGGTTCGTTCATCTGTCATATCTATCACTTCAGGATTTATATCCTTCTTCAATTGATGAAGTCTCTCAAGCCATTCGTTTGTATCTGACTCTGAAACCTTATCTGCTGAATTTACCATTAAAGAAGTTTTGAAAACTCCTTTCATATTGTCTATGGCTCGTTGAAGAAAACCGGAATCAGCCCCGGGTTCGAGTGTCACAATTATTTGGGTCATAACTACTACCTTTATTATTACAAAGTTAAAAATCAAATTTTATTTACACAACATTTACAAAGGTTGGAAAATCAACCCCTCCCGGGGATGAGTATGTAGGTCCCACCCCTTACCCGTGAGTGCTAAAGAGAGGAGTGAAGGAGACAGGGATATCTTCGACCTCTCCGAGGCCGCAGGATAGAGGTAGTCCTATGTCCCCAGGCTGCACAGCCTCTCCGAGGCAGTTTGCCTGGGGTTGCGACAACTTTGGCCTCTCCGAGGCCTGCTTGGCACTCGGCACTTGGCACTCGGCACTCGGCACTCGGCACTCGGCACTCGGCACTTGGCACTCGGCACTTGGCACTCGGCACTTGGCACTCGGCACTCGGCACTCGGCACTTGGCACTTGGCACTCGGCACTCGGCACTTGGCGCTCGGCACTCGGCACTCGGCACTCGGCACTCGGCACTCGGCACTCGGCACTCGGCATTCGGCACTCGGCACTCGGCCCCCAAAAAAAGAATCCCGGCCTTGGGGAAAGCCGGGATTTATATTTCCTCCCCGGGAGGGGGAGGAAAGGAAGGGGTTAGGATTTCTTAGAAAATCACCTTCTTGGCCTGTTTGCCTTGACGTACGATGTAGAGCTGTCCCTTAACCGGGTTGGCTACGCGGAGACCCTGAAGGTTGTAGAACTCAACCGGAGCAATCTCCTCAACGCCAAAGCCGTTGATAGCTGATGAACCGGTGTAGTAAACAGTCATCGTAGAGATCTGAGGATTGTTCTTAGTAGCGGTCTTGGCTATAACTAATTCTGTCACCTGATCATCATCCTCAAACGGAGTCCAGGTATGATTAGCAAATGTTCCTGTAGACCAGGTTATAGATTCATTTCCAAGATTCTGGTCTGTGAAGCTTATGCTTGTGATAAAGTATCCTTGCTCAGCGGCAATAGTGATAGTATTATCATTGTAGAATCTGTAAGTCCATGCAGGATTTGCAGCTGTTGAGCTATACCAAAGCACCGGTTTGTTCTGTGCATCTTCAGGAGCCTCACCTGTGAAAGTGATCGGGCCTTCCACGAACATAACGTCTATTACATTATAAGTATCTTCATCGCCTGTGTAGCTGATAGGAGCGTCGTTAAAGATACCGGTAAGTGAAGTGGGATCAGCGAAATTGAAAGTCACTGACAATGTTTCAGGTTCGGTTGAGCCGCCACCTTGGTTGCCACCACCTTCGCCGGTGTCACCACCGCCTTCACCGGTGTCGCCACCACCTTCGCCAGTGTCACCACCGCCTTCACCAGTGTCGCCACCACCTTCGCCAGTGTCACCACCACCTTCGCCGGTGTCGCCACCGCCTTCGCCAGTGTCACCACTGTTTACCTGTTCGAAACTGATGGGGTAAATCTGATATGTTCCACTAAAAACACTTACAAAACCGATGATGGTATAATTTTCACCTGTAGGAATATCTACACCGTTAAATCTTTTGTACAATACGCCTTCATCATCACCCTGAGAAATAGCTAAGCTTTCTCCATCAACCGTAACACCTACCAATTTTACGTATTCGTTAATCGGAGTATCCTCTATTTCGGCTACAGTAATAAGGGTGGGTTCAACAGTTGCACCTGAACTGGTTACATTACCAAATTCCGGATCTGTTATTTCATGAAGTCCTTTATAAGGAGAATACTGCCCGTAAACTAAGCTAATTACGTCTCCTACTTTATAGGTTGGAGCAGTAAAGCTGTAGACAAGCATATATCCACTGTTGTTATCTTGAAGATATAGATAACCGCCATTTTGATAAACAACGGTCAACGGTCCGTTAACAATACCATAAGATTCAGCTTGTACGCCTGCAATGAATGCTGCGAATGAGTTAAATGACGGAGCATAAGTGCAATCCCTAGAAGCTATGCTACTCTTGTCCTGACCATTATAAGCTATAGCCTTAACTGTAGAAGTGGCTGAGATTGGGAAAGGATTGTCATATTTCGAAGAGGCATTGGTTGGATCTTGACCATTCAAAGTGTAATAAATTGAAGACCCGGATGTTTCACAAGAAATTGACACCTGGTTGGTCAATTTATCAAAGCTAATTGAAGGCTGAGCAACTGCAGGTGCAACACCGGGGGTATAAGTAACTTTTACAGTAACAAGAGCGTAATTGTTGCTGGTATTAGTGTAAACAAAACCTACAGAAGAACTGGATCCTGTCCAAGATGTTATGTTACCTCCATTTGCTTCTGCAGCATTTTTGAAAGTAGCACCATTATTAGAAACTGTCCATTCTACTTTTGTTATTGTTGCATTGTTTTTACCCGCAACTGTAAAAGTTGCATCAGTACCTTTATATGCTCGAATTCCATCAGACCACAGACGCCAGGAGGTATTTGATCCCGTAAAAGTAATCGTCACATCGTTTTGAGTGGCAACATTATTTGTTGTTACGTAGGCAGTATTATTTCCTGTATAAAGAGGTGATACTCCATAACAATCTGCGGGAGAATAAATATAGTCAGAACCACTTTGCTGTGGTTTAAAATTAAACTCCGCAGTGTCCGCATACGCCGAGAGGCCCAATGCGGCGACCGCAAAGAGTGAAAGTAAAAGTTTTTTCATAAGCGTGAAAGTATTTGGTTAGTTAAATTGTGTGCTTTTCATGCCCCTTTGGAGGGCTGCCGGTCTTCCACTCCCCTAACCCGAGGGACCGGCCGAATAGGATAAAGAAAACGTTTTTTCGGGGGCCGGCGGAAGTCTTTTGGCTATTCGTTGCAAAGATAATCCATTTTATCTGTTCCCCCAAAAATATAGAGAATAAAAAAGTTAGTGATTAGTGATTAGAGATTAGAGATGAGAGATTAGTGGTTAGAGGTTAGAGATTAGAGGTTAGAGGTTAGAGATTAGAGGTTAGTGATTAGAGATTAGTGTAGAGAGATTAGAGGTTAGAGGTTAGAGATTAGTGGTTAGTGAATAGAGATTAGTGGTTAGTGTAGAGAGATTAGTGAATAGAGGTTAGAGGTTAGAGATTAGAGATTAGTGGTTAGTGAATAGAGATTAGTGGTTAGAGGTTAGAGGTTAGAGATTAGAGGCTAGTGAATAGAGATTAGTGGTTAGAGGTTAGAGATTAGAGGTTAGTGAATAGAGATTAGAGGCTAGTGAATAGAGATTAGAGGCTAGTGGTTAGAGATCACTATTCTCTCTTCTCTATTCACTATTCACTATTAACTATTTTCTCTTGAGAGTGTTTAGGGGGGCGGACTGCTTCAGGACGTCGTGGGTCGCATGCTTGGAGGCGGCGACGTCGGCCTTGAGCGTCGATTTGATGTCGCGCGAGGAGGCGCCCACCAGGAATTCATACTCTCCGGGAGTCACAACCCAGGCAACGGCATCCTCATCATAGGAGGCAAGGCTGCGGCGCGGAACCCTGAGGGTCAGAACTTCGCCCTCTCCCGGCTGAAGAAGTGAGGTCTTTCCGAAAGCTTTCAGTTCCTTGTCGGGCTTATTGGCGGTCTTTGCATCCGGAGCCGCCACATATAGCTGCACAACTTCCTTGCCGGCCTTCTTGCCTACATTCTTCACGGGCACTTCCACTGTGTAAACACCATCGGCATAACTGATGGAGGGCTGACCATATTCAAACTCTGTGAAGGAGAGACCATAGCCGAAGGGATAGGAAACCTCCTTGCCGAAGGCATCGAAATAGCGGTAGCCTACATAAATATCCTCTTCATAGTCTGTGTAGTCAAAGTTCTTGCGGTCGCCGCCGATATTGTCGCGGTCGAGGAAACTGCTGACGTCTACATTCAAATCGAGCGGGAAATTCAGAGTGGAATAATGGTCGGAAAGATTCACGGGCCAGGTCATCGTGAGCTTGCCCGAGGGATTTGCCTCTCCGGCGAGGATATCAGCCACCGAATTACCACCCTCCTGGCCTCCCTGCCATGCGAGCAGGATTCCGTCGGGAAGACCCTTCCAAGAGTCTGTCTCGATCACACCGCCGACATTCAGCACAACAACCACCGGTTTCCCCTGGCTTTGGAATGCCTGAGCCACCTGCTCTATCAGCTTTCGGTTGGCCGGCGTAAGTTCGAAATCAGAGGTGGTGCGGTCGAAAAATTCGCCCGAATTCCTTCCGATCGTGATAAGGGCAACGTCGTTGTCGGCCACAAACTTCTTAAGTTCCTTTTCGGAGAAAGTGATCTCATCGGGACGCGGCTGATTGAAGAGCACGGCCCAGTTATTGTCTTTCTTCTCCTTTTCGAGACGCTTGCGTTGCTTCTCTTCCTCTTTGGCGATATATTTCTCGTAGGTCTTCTTCAGCGTTGGGTCTACGTTATAACCGTGGCCCGTGAGGCCGTCGAGCAGGGAGACGGTGTAGGCGCGGTTGACATTGCCGGAACCTGTGCCTCCCGGGATGAAATCATAGGAAGTGACTCCGAAGAGAGCCACATTCTTGATGTCGGGACTCAGCGGGAGCACATCGTTGTCGTTTTTGAGGAGCACCATACCCTCGGTGGCGCTTTGGCGGGTCACTTCAGCATGGGCCTTGAGGTCGGGTTTGTTGGAATATTTATAACCCTTGAAACGCGGGGTTCTCACCACGAGTTGGAGCACACGCTTTACGTCGCGGTCAACATCCTCCATCGACAGAGTGCCGTCGTTGAGAGCCTCGATAATCATGTCGTATTGCTTCTGATATCCGGGCTGGAGCATATCGTTGCCTGCACGGATCTGGGCCGGGGCATCTTTACCTCCAAACCAGTCGGTCATCACCATGCCGGGATAGCCCCATTCCTCACGCAGGATTACTGTCTGCAGGTCGGGGTCTTCGGAGGTGTAAGTGCCATTGACAAGATTGTAGGAAGACATCACAGTCCAGGGGTCAGACTCCTCCACGGCAATCCGGAAGCCGGGGAGATAGATCTCACGCATGGCGCGGGGAGAGACACGCACGTCGTTGCCCGTGCGGTTGGTCTCCTGGTTGTTGGCGGCGTAATGTTTGATAGAGGTGCCAACCCCGTTTTTCTGGACGCCGCGCACATAAGCCGCAGCTATCTTGCCGGCGATGTAGGGGTCTTCGGAATAGTATTCGAAGTTACGTCCATTGAGAGGATTGCGATGGATATTAAGAGCCGGGGCGAGCAAGACGTCGGCTCCATATTCGAGAACTTCATTACCGATTGCCTCTCCAACGCTCTCCACGAGCACGGGATCCCAGGTGGAGGCAAGGAGGGTGCCGATCGGGAAGTGGGTCGCGTAATAGGTTTGAGAATCCCCTTCGCGGGTCGGGTTTATACGAAGGCCGGCGGGGCCATCGGCCAAAACGATTGATGGGATGCCGAGACGCGGCACGGGATAGGTGGTGCCGGCAGCTCCGGGCACAAGATTCTTGGTCTCTCCCACCACGGCCGACTCTCCGTCGGAGAAACCATCCATGCCGGTGCCGATCAGGAGATGCACCTTCTCTTCAGTGGTCATGGCTGCGATGACTTCATCGATGTTGTCGGGACTCAGCTGAGGGGCGGACTGGGCAAAAGCCGACCCGGCCATTGTGATTGCTGTCAAGATTGATAAGGTTTTCTTCATGATATGGTAGATTGATATTCTTGGCTCTAAAAAATTACAAAAAGAGGGACTTTTTGAAAAAGCCCCTCCCTTTAGTAATCAATACCCTTCGTGTTGCTTGATATTGGGGTTCTGGTCGCACTCCTCTTTCGGATAGGGGAGATACTTGTTGTAAGGTTTGAAACCGTAGCTCGGGTTGGAAGCGGGGTCGGGGACGAGAGTCCACTTGCCGTCGGCACCTATGGTCACCATTTCGATGTCCTGGCCCTGGGTGCCGAGTTCCTTCTCAGCATCGCCCCAACGCACGAGGTCCATGAAACGCTGGCCCTCCATACAGAGCTCTACCTGACGCTCAAGTTTGATCTTGTCAAGGTCGATAGAGGTGTAAAGCTCTGCCTGGGCGCGGGTGCGCACCTGGTTTACATAATCAAGGGCCTTAGCAGTGTTGCCGCTCTGGAAATAAGCCTCGGCTGCGCTCAGCAATACCTCTGCATAACGCATGAAGCGGAAGTTGGTGGCCGGGAAGGGGCTCCATCCCCAGTCCATGGAGATGTCGGTGAACTGCCAGCGGTTTTTCCATCCGCAATATAGTCCGTGGCCATGGATTGTGGCGCTCGGAGTGATATTCACACCCATCACGTTGTTGACGAAATCCTGGTCTTTAAGCACAGAAGTCATACGATAGCTTCCTGCGCCGTCGCTCTTGATGAATGCCTCGGCAAGCTTGCCCTGCGGGTTGCAGAAACCATAGCCGGTGGTATTGAAATTAGAGAAGACTTCGGTGTCGAGGTTGTCGAAGTTGAAACCTCCGTCGCCGTTTCTCCAGCCGGTGTAGATATAGACGTAGCTCATGTTGGGCACTGCAGTCACGTCAGCCTGGTTGGGCGGGCAGTTGACCTCGAAGACACCCTCGTCGCTCCAGTTGGAGGCAGCCTTGATGATATCCTCATACGGACCATCCCAAAGGGCATATTTGCCGGAGGTGATGATATTGTCGAGCATAGCTGCAGCCTCAGGATATTTGCCTTGGAAGAGATAAACCTTTCCGAGGAAGGCCTGAGCGGCGGCAAGGGTGCAATGAGCGTTGTTGGTCATGTCGCCGAGAGCCGGTTTCTCAGGCAAGCCCATTTCGATGGCTGTCTGGAAATCCTTGGCGGCCTGGTCGAACATTGCGCCATATTCACTGTTGGAAACGTGATATTCACTCTCGGTGAGCACGTGGTCTACGATCGGCGGGTTGCCCCAGAGGGCTGCCAGATAGAACTCGGCCCATCCGCGGAGGAAATAAGCCTCAGCCACACATTGCTTCATGTGGGGAGTCACGGTTTCGGGATCTTTATTGCCCACGCCTTCAATCAGCACGTTGGCGAAATAGATGAGACGATAGCAATAGCTATAGAATTTCTTCGTGTCGTTGTTTTCTGTGGAGATATAGAACCCGTTGTACTGATGGAGCGTGGGCTGGTCGCCGGAGTTGGCGCCGCCGGCCCAAACATCGTCGCTCAGACAGTTGAGGGAGATGATGGCCTGATACGCCATGTTGACTACATAGTTCATCGCCAGGGCGAGACCTCCATCCACCTCCTGGTCGGTGGAATAGAAGGTCTGGGAGTCGTAGATACCCTTCTGCTCGATGTTGAGCTCATCGGTGCAGCTCATGGCCGAACCGCAGAGGAGCGCTCCCGCTAAGATTGGATATATTATTTTTTTCATTATGTCAGATTGTTAGAAAGTGATGTTGAAACCGACTGTGAACTTCTTCGGGATAGGATAACCACCCATGTCGAGGCCCTGGCTTGAACCGGTGCCGGCGGAAACTTCGGGATCGAGGCCCGGATATTTCGTGAAGGTGATGAAGTCGTCGAGTGCGAGATAAACGCGGAAATTGTCTACGAAGATCTTGCGAGTGATCTTGCTCGGGATAGTGTAACCGAGTTGGATCTGACGAATCTTGAAGAATGAGCCGTTGTAGACCTGTGCCGATGAGAAGAGGTAGCGCTCGGCTGCAGTACCGTCGTTGAAGAGGCCTGCATTGGGATGTGAGGCATACTTGTTGGTGGGCGACCAGCGGTCGTCGTAGAACACCTTAGTCATGCGGTTGGAGGTCAAACGGTCTTGGCGCTGGATATTCATGAAGATATCGTTGCCGAATGTGCCGGAACCTGCCAAGAGGAAGTCGAATCCCTTGTAGGCGAGGTTGATGTTAAGACCAAGGGTCACGTCGGGTATACCGTCGCCGATGTTGGTCTTATCGTTCTCGTCGGGAGAGTCGGTCTTAACCCTTTCGCCGTCGCGCATCGCCCAATAGAGCGGGGTACCGGTCTCCGGGTCGAGGCCTGCAAAGTCGTAGCCATAGAAATGCCATACCTTCTCGCCAACCTCGAAGCGGGTCACGGTCACGTTGGAGAAGGAAGTACCATTGATGATGGGCACCTGCGGGTGGATCTTGGTGACTTTGTTTTTGAGAGTTGAAACGTTAGCGCTGATGCTGTAGGAGAAGTCGCCCACGCGGTCGTTCCAGCCGATTTCAACCTCAACACCTTCGTTGAGCACTGAACCTGCATTGATCGGGGAGGCCACACCACCCATCGAGAGGGTCGGAACAACGCCATAGACAAGCAGACCGTCGGTCACTTTGTGGAAGTAGTCGAAGCCTAAGGTCAAGCGGTTGTTGAAGAAGCCTGCGTCGAAACCGAGGTCCCACTGAGTCATTGTTTCCCAAGTCAGCTCGTTGTTACCCATAGTGAGAGGACCGTTACCGGCCTGCCACTGATACGGGCCTTCGGTTGACCATGACCACTGGGAGCTATACCATTGGCCTTCGCCGAAGTTGCCGGCATCGAAGTTACCGATTGTAGAGCTATAGACGAAACCGCCGAGAGGAGCCACCGAACCGTTCTTACCCCAAGAGAAGCGGAGCTTCAAGAAGTCAAGAGCAGGACGGCTCCAGCCCATGAAGTCTTCCTGGCTGATCATATAACCGAGAGACACCGAGGGGAAGTAGCCCCAGCGATTCTTCAAAGGAAGATAAGCGTTGTCGTAGGAGTCGCCACGGATAGAGGCGTTGATCATGTATTTGTTGTCGAAGTTATATCCCACGCGGGCAAACCATGAATATTGGGTGTTGACGTTTTCATTGCCGCCGATACCCTTCAAAGCACCTGCGTTGACATAGTCGAGGAATCCCCAGATGTCTTGGTTGTTGACCGGAAGGGCCGGAGTCTGTGAATCCTCATTGAAGTTTGCGCTGCCCGAAGTCCAGGAATAGATGTTTTTCTGGAAGGAGAGACCGGCCATTGCCGTCACGTTATGAAGGTCGTTGAAGGTCTGGTCGTAGTTGGCGAAGTTTTCCCACTGATAGTAGGTAGTGGTGCTGTTTTGAGCGCTGAGCGACAGATTCGGACGGTTGCTCACTGAAGCAGCGTAGTAAGGAATGTCATACACCGATTGGTGTTGAGATTCGAGACGATAGCCGAAGCGTGAGGTGATTGTCAAAGGTCTCCAAGGATTGAAGAGCGCATAGGCAGAACCTGTCACGTTGAAACCGGTGTATTTGGCAGTTTCCTGGTCGCGGAGGATGAGCGGGTTGGCCATCTCGCCGTCGTAGAATGCAGAAACTCCGTAGTAGTCGCCGTTAGCGTTGGTGAGCAGCGGCTGGCCGGCCAACAGAAGTGAATACATCAGAGGATAGTTCTGGATCATGTCGGGAGCGATCCATGCGGGAGTGAGAGGATCCATTGCATATACGGAACCCATCACGGAACCCCATTGGTCGTTGGAGGAGACGTTGCGGGTCTGCCAACGCTCGATGATATTGGTGGTTCCCACCTTAAACCAAGGCTTGATCTGATAGTCGGCGTTGATGTTTCCGGAGAGACGTTTGTAGTAGTCAGACTTGCCGCGCACCGGACCATTGTTGTCGAGATAAGAGAAGGAGGCGAAAAGCGAGCCGCGGTCGTTGGCACCCTCGAAGGTGAAGGTGTGTTTGTATTGGTCGCCTTTGCCGAAGATAACGTCCATCCAGTTGGTATCGGTCTTGCCGTTCCAGCCATAGGCTGCAAACTGATCGGCGCTGTAGCTCTGTTGCTCCACCATGTATTCCATATATTGGGCGGAGTTCATCATCTGAGGACGATGGCCGATGCTCTGGTTGACGTATTGGAAGTCGTAGCGGATATGGCCGTAGCCTTTGTCGGCCTTCTTGGCGCTCTTGGTGGTGATAAGAACAACACCGTTACCTGCCTGCGCACCGTAGATAGCTGCGGAGGCACCATCCTTAAGCACCTCGATGCTCTCGATCTGGCTGGGGTCGATGCCGGAGATGTCGCTCAGGCGGATACCGTCTACTACATAAAGCGGAGCCATGTCGGAGTTGGAGGAGTAACCGCGCACACGGATTGTCGGGGCTGCGCCCGGGGCACCGGAGGTGCTGACTACCTGCACACCGGAGGTCTTGCCGGCCAATGCAGCTGTAGGGTTGTTGACTGTGAGGTTCTCAAGTTCGCTCCCCTCCACTTTGGAGATGGCGCCGGTCACGTCGCTCTTCTTCTGAACACCGTAACCCACAACCACGAGCTGGTCGAGAGTTGTGTCGGCTGATTTGAGCACTACGTTGAGCTCGCCGTTGATAGCTTTGTAAGATTGAGCAACCATACCCACATAGGAGAATACGAGGTTGTTGCCCTCTTGGCCTTCGATCCGATACTTACCGTCGAGATCGGTGGTAGTACCATGGGTTGTGCCTTGCTCGAGCACGGTCACACCCACCAAGGGTTCACCGTTTTCATCGGTCACTGTGCCGTAGGTGACTGACTGCTGGGCCAAAGCACCCAACCAGACACCGCACATCAACAGCATAGAGGCCACGAAACGATGAAGTTTCTGATGTTTGGTCTTTAACATGTTAGTTTGATTTTAATGTTACTGAAAGTTTAGTTTATGTAGTTGATTTAAGGCTTATTTTTTCTGGAAGATGCGCAGGTAGTCCACCTCCATAGTGACGGGGAGGGCCGACTCGTCGACTCCCTTGTAACCGCCCCAATCGCCTCCCCAAGCAAGGTTGAGAATGGGATAGAATGCATAGTGGAAGGGCCATGAGGCGTGGTCAGTGCCCATCTGTGCTTTTGTGAAGTGGAGCTGCTCCTTTCCGTCCACGAAGGTTGTGATCTCATCCGGAGTCCATTCCAAGGAATAAATATGGAATTCTCCCTCGGCTCCCTCGAGATACATCTCATGGGTTTTCTGTGTGTTCTTCGTATGGTTGTAGTTCTCCGTGTGAAGGGAGGAAGAGACTCTGTTGGCATCCACACCCACCTCCTCCATGATGTCGATTTCGCCACAGAGGGGCCACCAGTTGGTCGACCAGTCGTTGTTGCTCGGCATCATCCAGAATGCGGGCCATGTGCCCTTACCGCTTGGAAGCTTTATGCGGGCCTCGAAATAACCGTAAAGAAATCCCGTGTCGGGCTTGGCATAGACACGCCCCGAATAAATCTTGCCGTCGGAGGCCTTGAAACAATGGATAAGCAACGACCCATCCTTGATTTCGGTCGTGGTCTGCCCGTCGATCTCTTTGCTAGTATAATTCTGCAACTCATGGTTGACCCATCCGGAAGGCTGGTTTTCGATCACCCAGTCTCTCCCGAGACGTGTGCCGGCATTGAATTCATCGTGCCACACCAAGGTGTAACCTTCGGGAGCCACGATATCGCTTGGCATAGCGGCCGCCGGAGGAGTGGCGGGCGGGTCGTCGGGGCTATCCTTCTTGTCGCTGCCGCAAGAGGGAAGGCTAATCAGAGCCACAAGGCTCAAAAGCAATAGCTTCTTCATCGGGTCGAGGGAATGAATCAAATATTCTGAGCGTCCCAGACTTTGGTCTTGGTGCATTTCGCGCTCACCTTCTGTCCGCCGATGATGAATTCAAATTCGCCCTCTTCCACTCTCCATTTGCCATCCTGGCCCACAAAGGCGAGGTCGCATGCCGGAATAGTGAAGCTCACCTGAGTTGACTCGCCCGGTTTGAGGTTAACCTTGTCGAAACCTCTCACCCTCTTGTTGTCGGGAGTCACGGAGGCAACGAGGTCGCTGCTATAGAAGATCACAGCCTCTTTGCCCTCAACGCTGCCGGTGTTGGCAACGGTCACGGTCACTGTAAGCTCTTCTTCGGGAGTGAATTCGTTCTTGTCTATCTTAATGTCTGAATATTCAAAGGTGGTATAGCTGAGGCCGAAACCGAAGGGCCATTGCACGTCGACTTCCGATGAATAATTGTAGGCTCCGGCCATTGTGGCGGTCTTTTCGCTATGCTTGTAGTCGTAGGTGGTCAGAGCGTTGATCCATTTCGGATAAGTGAAGGGGAGCTTGCCGCTGAAATTGCATTCGCCGGAGATGAGTTTGGCTAAAGCGTCGCCGCCATAGTTGGCCGGAAGCATCACGTCGATCACTGCAGAGGCAAGGGGTTCAATGTCGCGGATGATGCGGGGACGTCCCTCGTTGAGCACAAGGATAATTGGTTTGCCTGTCTTGGCAAGTTCCTTCACGAGATTGGTCTGGTTGGCCGAAAGATGGAGGTCGTTGGTGTTGCCCGGGGTCTCGGTGTAGGAGTTTTCACCCACACAAGCCACGATCACGTCGGCGCCGCGAGCTGCCGCAACAGCCTTTTCGATACGCACGTTGGTCTCCAATTCCCATTGTCCGTAAGCCTCTACATAGTCCATGCCAGGCTCTAAAACCACCTTGTCTTGACCATATTCGTTGGCGAGAGCCTCATAGATGGTGTTGTATTGTTCGTGGAATAAAGGATTCTCGGAGCCTTGCCAAGTGTAGCTCCAGCCGCCGTTGAGGCTGCGCATGGAGTTAGCGTTGGGACCGGTGACAAGTATCTTCTTGCCCTTGGCGAGCGGAAGGATATTGTTTTCGTTTTTGAGGAGCACCTCGCTCTCCACGGCCATCTCCAAGCTTGCGGCGGCATGCTGCTCGCTGCCGAAGAGGGGATAATCCTTATAATTGGTGTCGGGAGTTTCGAAGAGACCCAGACGGAGCTTGAGACGGATGATGCGTGAGCAAGCGTCGTCGATACGGCTCATCTTGACCTTACCTTCGTCGACGAGTTCTTTGAGAAGGGTGCAGAACATCACGTCGTAGGGAGTCATCGACATGTCCACTCCGGCGTTGATCGACACCATTATGGCCTCCTTATAATCATGGACTATCTTGTCGCGGTTCCAGAGATTGTGGATGTCGGCCCAGTCGGTCACGATCATACCGTCCCAGTTGAGGCCCTCTTTGAGCCAACCGGTGAGGAGTTCGTAGCTTGCATGCACGGGCACTCCGTTGATATGAGCGGAGTTAACCATCACTGAAAGGGCACCGGCACGGATAGCCTCCTTATAGGGATGGAAGAATTTTTCGCGAAGTTCGAGGGGATTGACGTTGGCCGGAGTGCGGTCTTTACCCGAAACGGGGACACCGTAGGCCATGAAATGCTTCAGACAGGAAGCGACGTTCTGAGGTCCGAGGTGGTTGGGGTCGTCGCCCTGATAACCCTTCACCATTTCCACGGCCATAGCGCCATTGATGTAGGGGTCTTCGCCGAAGCTTTCCCACATGCGGGGCCAAACCGGGTTTCTTCCAAGGTCCATCACGGGATTATAGACCCAAGGGATGTCGCAGGCGCGGCTCTCATAAGCCGTGATTTTCGCCCCTTCGCGCACGAGGTCGCGATTGAAGGAGGCGGCCATGTTGATTTCCTGGGGGAAGAGAGTGCCGCCTACGGTATAGGTTGTGCCGTGGTTCTGGTCTACACCATATATATCGGGGATGCCCATGGCATTCATCGAGGCTTCCTGGATGCCTCCGATTATGCGGCACCATGCCTCCGGAGTCTGCGCGAAGCCCATCGGAACATTGAGAACGGAGCCTACCTTATATTTATTGAAGATGGAATCAACCTTCCCGGCATCAAGCTCTACCTGGCCGTTGACCAATGTGTCGCATTGCACAAGGTCGATGGTGACCTCACACATCTGACCGATTTTTTCTTCAAGAGACATCTTGGAAACTATTTGCTTCACTCTTGCCTCGAGGTCGGTATCAACAGGAATGGCAGGACTTCCGGATTTGCCTCCCCCACCATTTCCGCAAGCCACGGCCACCAGGGCCAAAGCCGTATAGAGAAGTTTTTTCATAGTATTATATAGTTAGTTAGATAATGTTATACTAATGTGTGTCATGGGGATTCAACCACCACTCTAGGAAGTTGAATCTGTGGGAATCGCTTAGCTAATATTTTCCCATAATCGTTAAAATTCCTCAAATTTAGCAAAATTATTTCAAACAAAACAAAAAAGTATGAAAATATGATTTTTTAGCTAAATTATTGGGCACGGAAGTCTCCCGACTTCAGCGAAAAATTCGGAAACCGGGAAATTTCCGACCACTTTTCCATATTGAAAAATTCCCCAATTACGGATAATCTTTAAAAAAGTCCTGATTTTGTGATAAAAAAGTTATATTTGCTCCATGAAAAAGATAATCATCTCCATATTGCTTCTCGCCGCAGCCTTTTCACAACAGGCCACGGCCCAAATCTATGAAGCTATCAACACCCTGCAGTCGGTAATCTCCCCTGCCCTATCCGGCTCGGGAAGGTATAAAGGATACGTAGACCTCGGATATTCCCACACGATGGGAAAATATAACGGCGATTTCATTGAGCTGAGCACATCCCAGGGCTATCAATACAACAACTGGTTTTACATGGGCGCAGGTCTCGGGTTCGACCTGCTGCTGAGCCACAAAGGGGAACACTGGGGCGAAGGAACCCCTCCCGCCAACAACCCTCAGGTCACCACCACCGCTCCCATGCTCCCCCTCTTTGCCGATTTCCGCTTTCTCATAGCCAACGGGAATTCAGCCAATATCTCATTCTTCCTCGACCTGAAAGTGGGTTGTTCCTTCCTGCTAACTAACAAGGCTATTGCCATAGGCGACGGATGGCTCACCAACCGGGAATATTTCTTTCTCGACCCCTCGATCGGTCTGAGGATTCCCTGCAACAAGAAGAACCCCAAGCAGGCTATAGACGTCGGAGTGAGGTATAAGCTCCTGACCTCCAACTATTGGTATCGCTACAACAACAATATCACCCTTCAATCTCTCGGTGCCTTCGTAGCCTTCGAATGGTAAAAGGCTCTAAACTTGATTTTCATAAGTATATAGCCATCACCTCCATCATTATCCTCCTGGTGATGACGGTGCTTGACGTCTCTTTGGTCAACGTGGCATTGCCGGTAATCGGCAAAGAGTTTCAGGTGACGGAGTCGGAGACGGTTTGGATTGTCACTATCTATCAGCTAATTATAGTGATGCTGCTGTTGCCGCTGGCCTCCATTGGCGACCAGTTCAGCTATCGGCGGAATTTCCTCATAGGTTTGGTGGTCTTCACGTTGGGTTCGGCCTTTTGTGCCCTCTCACAATCTTTTTCAATTCTCATGCTCTCAAGAGGAGTGCAAGCCATCGGAGCTGCAGGAGTCATGAGTGTGAACGTGGCTCTGACCAGAGTGATCTATCCACGCCATATCTTGGGAAGAGGACTGGCGCTCAATGCGATGTTTATTTCAATTGCCACGGCAGCCGGCCCCAGCCTTGCGGGTTGGATAATGTCGATTGCCAATTGGCACTGGCTCTTTTTTATCAATCTGCCTTTCGGACTAATCGCATTCATTATAGGAATAAAAACACTGCCTCCAAATCCGAACCCCCATAAAGAGCCTTATTTCGATTGGATCGGGGCAATTTTAAATCTTCTCTTTTTCGGGTTTTTATTCTATTCCTTGGGAAATGTGGCGGAGGAGGGTGAATTGGGTGCATGCATTCTGATGCTCGTGATGGCCTTTGCTGTGGGTTTCATTTATGTGAGAAAAGAATTAAGAAGCAACCACCCGATGTTTCCCGTGGATCTTTTCAGGATAAGACTCTACAGCACTAGCATACTGACTTCCACCTGTTCCTTCATAGCTCAAAACCTTACAATCATCTCTCTGCCATTTCTTTTCCTTTCCGTGTTGAAATTATCGGAACTGACCACGGGTCTTGTAATGACCCCGTGGCCCTTGGCCACCATGATAATTTCTCCCTTGGCAGCCCGTTGGATTGAAAAACACAATGCAGCCTTCACGGCCGCGATGGGCATGCTGATATTTCTTGTGGGGCTGGTTTTGCTGGTGTTTATTCCCATAAATGCCAATGTCTGGGATATCGTGTGGAGGATGGCGATTTGCGGCATCGGTTTCGGATTCTTCCAGACCCCCAATAATATAGTTATGGTGATGGCCACTCCCGTGGAACGCACCGGAGCCGCCGGAGGGATGCAGAGCACGGCTCGGCTAACAGGCCAGACCGCAGGCTCCACCATCGTCAGCATCATCTTTGCTCTGGTCTCATCAATCTCCCTGTCGGTCCATTCCTGCCTCTATATGGCTATGATTTTTTCATTCATAGCCTGCGTCTTCAGTATCGACCGTGGACGCCAGATTATCAAACGAAATGTGACCCTGTGAACAGTGCTGTGAATATTTTTTTGGCGTTTCAAGTTTATTCCTTAACTTTGCCATGGAAAACCTGCGCACGTGGCGTAATGGTAGCCGCGCCAGACTTAGGATCTGGTGTCTAACGACG
>JAFLTU010000021.1 GCA_022509125.1 Muribaculaceae bacterium
TCGAGGAATTGTCCCACAGTGATTTTTGCATCGCGGTGGAATTCCTGTTCCATAAGGCAATTCTCCTTGAGGAATTTGTTGATACGTCCGTTTGCGATATTTTGGATCATTTGCTCCGGAAGGTTTGCAGCCTTAGCCTCTGCTGTCTCTTTAGCGATTTGGCGAGCTTTGTCAGCCTCTTCCTGAGTTAGCCATCCCTTGGCCATATTTGAGTTGATGTGGTCTTCACTGTCGACCAAATTGGGATTGATGCCGGCTTTCTTGAGAGCTACTTCAACAGCTTTCTTCACTTGTTCCTCTTTGGTTTTCTCGATAGCGATTTCGAGTTCTTTGTCGAGAGTCTCTTTTGCCACATGGTCTCGGTCTACTGCCACAGGATTCATGGCTGCAACCTGCATAGCCACTTCCTTGCCTATAGACTGGTCGATGCCGGGAAGATTGAGACCAACGATGGTGGCGAGCTTATTGCCAAGGTGGTCATAGGCAGCCACGGAGGGAGCCTCCACATATTCATAAGCACCGAGCTCCATTTTTTCGCCCGTTTTGCCAACCTCATCGGAGATGTTATCAACCACGGGGCGACCGTTGATAAGGAGAGCCTTCACCTCGTCGAGAGATTTAGCCTTAGCTTCGAGAGCAGCGTCAAGGATAGCCTTTGTGAGGCTACGGAACGACTCATTCTTAGCAACGAAATCGGTTTCACACTTTAAAGCAACAATTGCTGCGAAATCCTCTTTTGTTCCACTGAGCACGCAACCTTCAGCTGCATCGCGGTCTTCACGTTTGGCGGCTACGGCCTGTCCTTTTTTACGGATTATTTCGATGGCCTTCTCAATGTCGCCGTCAGTTTCGGCAAGAGCATTTTTGCAATCCATCATACCTGCGCCCGTCATGTTGCGCAGTTTTTTGATATCTTCAATAGATACTGCCATGATTCTTCTTCATTAAATATTTATTCAGCAGTTTCCTCAGTCTCCTCAACCTTCACTTCGGCCTCTGCGGGAGCCTGCTCTTTGTTTTCGCCACGACGCATTCTGCGACGTTTGCCGGGAGCAGCTTCGGCTACAGCCTCTTTGTCTTCATCATTGGAGTCGAGTTTCTCAACCTTTCTTTCTTCGAGACCTTCGGCCATAGCGGCGCAAACAGTGTCAAGGATAAGGTCGATGCTCTTGGAGGCGTCATCGTTAGCGGGGATGATGAAATCTATGTCGGCGGGATTTGAGTTAGTGTCAACAATACCAAACACAGGAATACCGAGTCTCTTGGCTTCAGCGACAGCGATGTGTTCCTTCATCACGTCAACAACGAAAAGGGCGTTAGGCAGACGGGAGAGGTCTGCAATAGAACCGAGGTTCTTCTCAAGTTTAGCTCTTTGGCGAGTGATCTGGAGTTTCTCGCGTTTAGAGAGGTTATCGAAAGTGCCATCTTTGCTCATCTTGTCGATGGTGGTCATCTTCTTTACAGCCTTACGGATTGTCGGGAAGTTGGTGAGCATGCCGCCCGGCCAGCGTTCGGTGACGTAAGGCATTCCAAGTGATTGAGCATGGTTTTCGATAGACTCCTTAGCCTGTTTCTTTGTGGCTACGAAGAGCACCTTTCTGCCGCTCTTGGCGATTTGCTTGAGAGCGTTGGCAGCCTCGTCGAGTTTTGCTGCTGTCTTATAAAGGTCGATGATATGGATACCGTTGCGCTCCATAAAGATGTAGGGAGACATTGCAGGGTTCCATTTACGTTTGAGATGTCCGAAGTGACATCCGGCTTCCAATAATTGGTCAAATGTTGGTGTTGCCATTCTTTTGATTGGGTTTTGTTGACCCGGTTTAAGCGGGTCGATGTTTACATTCTTTTTAAATTTTCGTGAAATCCAACTCGCCGGTAGGAATTTAATCATCCGACGAGTTTAGATACTAAACAGTCTTTATTCAGATAGTCATCCTGCTCTTTGGAATTTAAAAAAGACAAATTGAGAGGGGGATTGACTATAGGATGCATTAACGTTTTGAGAACTGGAAACGTTTGCGTGCTTTTGGACGGCCCGGTTTTTTACGTTCCACGACTCTGGCGTCGCGAGTCATAAATCCTTCGGAGCGGAGAGCCGGTTTGTCATCAGGATTGATTTTGACGAGGGCTCGGGCGATTGCAAGGCGAAGGGCTTCGGCCTGACCTTTGAAACCGCCACCGTCGATATGGGCAACGATGTCATATTTATCGGCCACCTCAAGCTTGTTGAGCGGCTGCTTAACAACATACTGAAGAATAGAAGAAGGGAAATAAACTTCTAAGGGTCTCTTGTCGATAACGATTTTGCCGGAGCCTTCCTTAATGTAAACACGAGCCACGGCGGCCTTACGACGGCCAACTGCATTTATTGTATCCATTATCTTCTATTATTTCATTTTGTTGATATCGATTGCCTTTGGATTGTTGCCTGAATGGGGATGTTCGGGACCATTGTAGACATACAGGTTGTTGATGAGAGACCTTCCGAGGGGGCCTTTAGGAAGCATACCTTTGATCACCTTTATAAAGAGGGGGTGTTTGCCGGCATGCACGGTTTTCTTAAAGGATTTCTCCATGAGGTCTGCGGGTGTGAAAACCCTTTGACCACCGGGATAGCCGGTGTAGCGGAGGTATTCATGTTTGTCCATCTTGCCGTTGCTCATGACAACCTTGTCTGCGTTGATAATGATCACGTTGTCGCCGCAGTCGAGATTCGGAGTGAAATCAGGTTTGTTTTTACCGCGAAGAATTTTAGCGACTTTTGAGCAGAGGCGACCGAGCACCTGTCCTTCGGCATCTACCACAACCCAGGCTTTTTCGATGGATGCCGGGGTGGCTGATTGAGTTTTGTAGCTTAAAGTATCCACTTTTTTAATTTGTTTTAATCCGTTTGTAAATCTGTGCCTTAGACACAAATTGAGTCATCCATAGATCGAGGGGCTGACGGCCAAATCAGACTTCCCCGTCATGGCTGACGAATAACTGGATATAATCGGCACCACAAAATTACGAAAAAATCCTTTAAATACAAAATAACCAACAAAAAAAGGAGGGAAAGATTGGCTAAATTAATGCCTATCTTTCCCTCCGATTATTTATTCAGAATCTATAAATTGATCCAATTATTTCAGGAGAGAGGAGAGGACAGTGAAAAATGCGGGATCGTGACCGATGGTTACATTTGCTATTTTACCTTCGGGGTTCACGATTACCTTTGTGGGGAAGCCCTTCACTTCATATTCGGCTAAAAGCGAGGAGCCTTCAGGGTTATAAAGATTAACCCACGGGAGCTGATATTGTTCAACTCCGGCTTTCCAAGCTTCTTCCGACTCTCTGCAATCGATTCCTATTATTTCGAGATGACCGGCATATTTTTCATAGGCCTCTTTGAGTTCCGGAAAGCCCTTTATGCACCATGGACACCAGCTACCCCAGAAATCGAGGATAACCCATTTCCCGCGAAAATCGGAAAGGGATACGTCTTTCCCTTCAAGGTCTTTGAGAGTGAATGAGGGAGCGTCGATTTCTTCGTTTTGGGGCGTCACAGTTTCTTCCATTATTATCACCTCGGAAGTGGGGAGCTGAGTTTCTGAATTCTCTGCAAATGCAAATGAAAAAGAGATAAAACCGAGAGAGGCAATTAATAATTTTGCTTTCATAAAGATTGTAATTTTAAATATGTTTTTTAAGGAGGTTGATGAATTCATAATTTTTGAGACCCCAAGAAGGAGAGACCACAAGAGATGGAGGAGCCTGCGATAGAAAACGTTCAACCACAATATTATCAGGTAGAATTTTTAGGATTCTTAAACAAAGTTCTATATATTGATTAACGGAAAATTGGGGTATATTTATTTCGCCGGCTTCAATTTTTTTCAAGAGAGGGGTTCCTTTTAAAACCTGGAGCTGATGGATTTTGAGAGTTTCAATTGGCAGCTTAACTACTTTATGGATGGTTTGCAAGACCATTTCTTCATCTTCGCCGGGGAGTCCTACAATCAAATGAAGGCCGCAATGCAGACCAGCTTCCGCTATTTTTTTCGTGGCCTCTTCCACATCCTTCCATGTATGATTCCGATTAATTAATCTTAGGGTCTTATCATGTGAGGTTTCGGCTCCCAATTCAATGAAAACGGGAGTTTTACTATTAATCTCCGACAAATATTTTAAGAGTTCATCAGATATCGTATCGGGCCGAGTGCCAATTACCAAACCAACTATATCCTCCACGTCCAGCGCCTCCCGGTAAATCCGAATCAATTCATCGGAGGATTTATTATAAGTGCCCGTGTAGCTTTGAAAATATGCCAGGAATTTCATTTCGGGATATTTCCGGGCGAAAAACTCTTTTCCCTTAATTAACTGAAGAGCCACAGGGTCTTTTGAATCGCAATAACTTGGAGTAAAGGAATCGTTACGGCAATAGATGCATCCTCCGTAACCTAGTGTGCCGTCACGGTTAGGACAAGAAAAACCGGCGTCGACAGATAATTTTTGAATCTTAAGAGCGGGGAAAAATTGTGATAGGTAGTCGCTATAAGTCTTCATAACAAAAAATCAGCAATGGTCAGAGCTGCCATAGCTTTGACTACGGCAACAGCTCTAAGGGCCACACATGGGTCGTGCCTACCTTTCATTTTCAAGGCGACGAGAGTGCCATCTTTGTTGATTGTTTGCAATTCTCTCATTATAGTGGGAGTGGGCTTGAAATATACCGTGAAATATATAGGCATACCGTTAGAAATACCACCTTGAATCCCTCCGCTAAAATTTGATAGTGTCTCTACTCGTCCGTCTTGTGCCGCAAAAGAATCCACAACCTGCGATCCTTTCTTTTCTACAGCATCGAAACCAATTCCATAATCAAACCCTTTTGCAGCATTTATTGACATCATAGCAAAGGCTAGTCGGGAATGGAGTTTATCGAAAACTGGATTACCCACTCCGGCATTCAATCCGGAAATCAGACAAGAGACAGAACCTCCGATGCTGTCTCCATCGTTTTTGGCCTTCGAGATCTCTTCTTCAATTAGAATATTAGCCTCATCCGGAAGAGTAAAATCCGACAAAGAATGAGGATATATAGCGAGCATGGCTTTGATTTTCTCTACATAGGAAACTTGCCCGGCACCCGATAATAAAGTCCGGATTTTTATATCTTTCGATTCAAGCCATTGTTGCGCCAGAGCACCCGCCACAACCCAGTTGGCCGTTTCGCGAGCACTTGCTCTACCTCCTCCACGCCAGTCTCTAATTCCGTAACGGAAATCATAAGTGAAATCGGCATGATTTGGGCGGTATTTGTCTTTTACCTCCGAATAATCGGAACTTCGTGTGTCGGAATTACGTATGATGAAGCCGATTGGAGTCCCTAATGTTACACCCTCCGGGGTGATGCCTGACAAGAATTCTGGAGAATCAGATTCATTTCTTTGGGTGGCAAGTTTGGAACCCCCAGGCCTACGTTTAGCTATCTCTTTATATAGAGAATCGAAATCGATCTTGAAGCCGGGAGGGAAACCGTCGATGACACCACCTATAGCAGGTCCGTGGCTTTCGCCAAAGGTGGTAAGGCGGAGATTATTTCCGAAAGTGTTCACAATTCTAAAATGGTAACTTACACCTATCTGAGGCGTTAATATAGAGTGGGTTTAAATCTTCAGGTTGCAGGCCTCCCAAGTTAATTGGAGATGAGGTCGGCGACAGTTGCAGAAGTGGCGTTAATATAATCTTGGGGAGAGAGTTTTATCTGAAGGCCACGCTTGCCTGCACTAATATGGATTTTCTCCTGAAGGAGGGCCTTTTCATCTAGAAAAACCGGGAACGCTTTTTTCATTCCAATTGCAGTGCACCCCCCGCGGATATAACCGGTCAGAGGCAACAATTCCTTCATAGGAATCATCGCTACCTTCTTATTTCCAGAGATTTTAGCCACTTTTTTGAGGTCGACTTCCTTATCGCCTTGAATCACACAAACGAAATGACCGTTTTTGTCACCATGAAGCACCAAAGTTTTGAAAACTGAGGCTATATCCTGACCTAAAGCAGCCGCAACGTGATGAGCGTCTAGGTTATGAGGGTCTACCGCATACTCGATAATCTCGAAAGGTATTTTCAACCTTTCGAGAATACGAGATGCATTAGTTTTTTCAGCCATTCCTAAAACGACTTATTTATCCATGGTGACCAGCAATTCCTCGTTGTTGCGAGTCAGTTCCATTCTCTTCTTAATGAATTCCATAGCCTCTACAGAATTCATATCGGAGAGATAGTTACGGAGAACCCACATCCGGTTGAGATGTTCCTGAGGGAGTAGCAGATCGTCACGACGAGTGGATGAAGCAATTATATCAACGGCCGGGAAAATTCTCTTATTGGATAGCTTTCTATCCAGTTGGAGTTCCATGTTACCTGTGCCCTTAAATTCCTCAAAAATCACCTCATCCATTTTGGAATTGGTTTCGGTCAGAGCGGTTGCAATGATAGTGAGAGACCCTCCGTTTTCAATATTTCGAGCAGCTCCGAAAAATCTTTTTGGTTTTTGGAGAGCATTAGCCTCCACACCACCTGATAGAATTTTACCGGAAGCCGGAGTTACAGTGTTGTAAGCTCTTGCGAGCCGAGTGATTGAATCTAGCATGATCACCACATCATGGCCGCTTTCCACCATACGTTTGGCCTTTTCAAGGACAATGTTAGCAATCTTTACATGGCGTTCGGCGGGTTCATCGAAAGTGGAGGCAATCACTTCAGCGTTAACGCTACGGGCCATATCCGTGACTTCTTCGGGTCGCTCATCGATAAGGAGCATGATAATATGAGTGTCGGGATGGTTGGCTGCAATAGCATTGGCAATATCTTTCAAGAGGATTGTTTTACCCGTTTTGGGAGGGGCCACAATAAGGGCTCTTTGGCCCTTGCCAATGGGGGCGAAAAGATCAACGACTCGGGTTGAAATATTACCCGAGAGCCCTTTAGTAAGGTCGAATTTCTCATCAGGGAAAAGAGGAGTGAGGTGTTCAAAGGCTACCCGATCTCTTACTAGATGGGGTTCTAAACCGTTGACGGAGATAACCTTAGTTAAAGGGAAATACTTATCGCCTTCAAGTGGAGGCCGAATAGAGGCTTCAACGACATCTCCGGTTTTCAATCCAAACTCCTTTATTTGGTTTTGGGAAACATAGACATCATCAGGGCTTGTCAGATAGTTATAATCTCCTGAACGAAGGAACCCATAACCTTCGGGCATAATTTCGAGAACCCCATGAGTGGTTAAAATACCGTCGAGATTAAATTCCGGAGCGGGGATTGGGAGACCCTGCTGACGAAGGTTTCTAAACTGTTTTTTCTGTTGCAGCTTTTGCTGCTTGGAGAGAGGTTGCTGGGATGTAGCTCCAGGTTCTCTCATCTGAATAGGGCGAGGTTGTGGAACCGGGAGTTCCTCTTGGTTATTCTGGCTTGCAGGAGAATGCTGAGGAAGATTCGAATTCTGATTTTGGGTTGGATTTTGAACCTGGGTTTGGTTTTTAGAATGGTCTTTCTGATCTCGGGGAAGGAAGGTTTTCCCTTTGTTGGGATTAGCGAAGAAGGAATAGAATGAATCCTGGCTCTCCTTATCGTTTTTTTGATTTCTGGGAGTGAAGACCTTCAATCTGGGCTGGATATCATCTTGAGGAGCGTCAGATTGGGCTTCTTCAGACTTTACTTCAGGTTCTATATCCTTTGCGATGTCTTTTGCAGTATCAGTCTGCGGCAGCTCCGTAGCGGGAGATGGAGTCACTACAATAGGTTGGGATGACTGTTCTTGAGCTTCCTTCAATGCTTTAGGTTTCCTTCCTCTTTTCTTAGGTGCTGGAGTATCTTGAGGAGTAGCTGCGGAGATTTCAAGATTTTCCTCTTTCTGAAGTTCCTCAGATTTAATTGGTTTTGCTTTTTGAGCCTCCCGGTTTTCCTTGGCAGATTCCTGATTAGCCTCAGGCTTTTCGGCCTTTTTCTTTTTATTTTTCTTATCCGGATTAGCCGGACGTCCGGGCCTTCTTTTTTCTATATTTTTAGCCACTACATCTTTAGCTATCGAGAGTGCCTGATTGTCTAAAATGAATGCGTTAAGTTCATCCCTTGACATGGATGCTACCTTTTTACCTCCCATAGATTCGGCCGTCTGTCTCAACTGCGCCTCATCCATGGCATTAAGGTCATTGATATGAAATTGCGACATGAAAAAAAGTGTTTTTCCTGCAGAGGGAAGATTAAAAATTCCCTACGACCCTTAAGCTAAAAACTTAGAGGAGTCAACGGCCCGAAAGGCCTTCTGCTATAAAATAATTTTGAAAAATTTTTGTGAAAAAAAGTGGAATTGATATCAGAATAAAAAAGATATCAAAGGCAGAAGAGAGATGTTGCCCTAATTTTTGTGCGAATTTACAATAAAAGGATTAAATATGCAAGTATGAAATGAATAGAATAGGGGAATAGAAGTTATTTTAAGTAATGATATATTATTTGACACAGATAGAGAAAAGTATAACATTGTTCACACAAAGGCAGACAAATAAGAAAGATATTCTCATGCTTTTAGAAAAAATCGTTCGGGAAAAGCTCATATTATTGTCTAATTATAATTACCTATTTACCTATTTTTACTAGAGTTTGCAAACCTTTTAGGGAGAGGGTTGTTAAAATATTAAAAAAGAAAAGAAATTATATGACACAACTGAAAATCAAAAGGGCTTATGACACTAATAATGACATCGATGGTTATCGGATTTATATCGATAGGCTATGGCCTCAGGGCCTCTCGCATGAGACTTTCCACTATGACTTGTGGGAAAAACAGATCTCCCCGTCGACCGAACTAAGGGAATGGTTTCATGCCGATCCCACAAATAGATGGGAGGGTTTCAAAGAAAAATATGCTGCAGAATTGAAGTCGAATCCTGCTTTTGGAGAGTTCAAAAAGATTGTGGAGTCACATCCCGTGGTGACCCTTCTTTATTCATCCCGAAATGAGGAACACAACAACGCTGTTGTCGTGAAGGAAGTTTTAGAAAACCAAGGTTAGGGACGTGTCTGGCCGTTACCGGAGAGAATGTATTTATAAGTTGTAATCTCTGAAAGACCCATAGGTCCACGAGGTCCAAGTTTCTGAGTAGAGATACCTATTTCAGCCCCGAGACCGAATTCTCCGCCATCAGTGAAAGAAGTGGGGAGATTAACGTAGACACAAGCGGCATCTACTTCATTGCAGAATTTCTCAGCCGTAGCCCGATTTTCAGTAATAATACTTTCGCTATGGCCTGACCCATGGCGATTTATTTGCTTAATAGCCTCCTCAACATTATTCACAGTGAAGACTCCCATTTTATAGTCCATCCATTCCCTAGAATAGTCGTCTTGAGAGGCCTTAAACAATAGAGAATCCGGATAATTACCTTTCAGCACGAGAAAGGCGTCAGGATCGGCATAAAGTTCCACATGTTTTTCAGCCAGAGGATGGATAAGAATTGGTAAATCCATCAACCGAGCCTTATCCACTAACAAGGAATCAAGAGCATTGCAGACACTGACTCTGCGAGTTTTCCCGTTTTCAATAACTTTTCGCGCAATCTCAGGGTTTCCTTCACGATCGAAGAAAGTATGAACCACACCGGCACCGGTTTCTATAACCGGAATTCTGGCATTGTCTCTTACAAAATTAATGAGACTTTTACCTCCACGAGGGATGCAAAGGTCCACTAACCCGACAGCATTGAGAAGATTCTCGGTGGCTTGATGGGACGAGGGAAGCAAGATGCAGGAAAATTCCGAGAGCCCGGACTCCTCGAGAGCCTTCCTGATTATTTTCATAATAGCTTCGTTGGAATTAGCGGCATCGCTTCCACCCTTCAGAATCGACGCATTACCACTTTTAAAACAAAGAGCGAATACATCGACTGTGACATTAGGACGGGCTTCGTAAATTATTCCGATCACCCCAAATGGGACTCTACGTTTTTCCAATTCAATACCATTCGGGAGTCGGCGTTTTTCGATTATTTCCCCAACCGGAGAGGGCAGCGAGGCAATATATCTCAAAGAATCTTGGATAGCATCAAGGCGACTATCAGTAAGCCTTAGACGGTCGTAAAGCGGATTTGTTTCATCCATTTTCTCCAGATCCAATTTATTAGCTTTGAAAATGTCGGAGTGGTTTTGAGAGAGGAGTTCTGCAAGTCTGATGATCACTTTGTTTCGTTGATCATCTGACAAAGAGGCCAGTTTACCAGTTGTTTCCCTGACCTTTGCGACCAATTCCCTAAAATTATAATGGTTTGAAATCATATCAGACTATATAAAGATAATCATAATGGACAAGGGGTTTTTTTCCATGTTTTCCCAGAGATTCGCCTGCTTCGAGAGAACTTAAATTAGCTTTGCCAATAGCGATGCATTTATCTTTCTCCTCATCATAGATAGAGACGATGTCACCTTCCTCCCATTCGCCTTCAATACCAATAGCTCCGATCGGGAGCAAGCTAACAATATTATCAGATAGGAGCACCTCCGAAGCCTTCTTATTAATAAAAATGCGGCCTTTGGAAAAGGATCCGCTGTGAGCAATCCATCGTTTGACAGTGCTCAAACCTTCGACTGCCGGGATAAAGGCAGTGTGGGGAACATCTTCAGGATGCTCAATTAAGTCTACAAGAACATTCCTTCGGTCGCCTTTGGCAATTATTACTTTGACCCCTTCTGCAGCCAATTTGGATGCGATATTATATTTAGTGAGCATTCCTCCACGTCCATGTTTACTCTTGGTGACCTTTATGAACTGAGAAAGATCAGCTTCGGGAGATATGGAAGGAATAAGCGAAGCACCGGGATCGTCGGGATGACCGGAGAATATGCCATCAATATTGCTTAATATTATCAACACATCGGCATCAATCATAGCCGCGATCAAACCTGAGAGCTCATCATTGTCGGTGAACATCAATTCAGTCAGGGAGACAGTGTCGTTTTCATTGACAATTGGAATGACACCATTTTCCAACATTGTCATCATACATCCCCTCTGATTAAGATAAGCCTCACGAGAGGAGAAATTTTCCTTTTGGGTTAGAATCTGACCGGCTACAATGCCATATGCGTTGAAAAACTGAGCATAAAGATTAATCAAACGAATCTGGCCAACAGCGGAGTAGAGCTGGCGTGACTCAACCGGGTTCAAATCTTTTTTCACGAACACATCGCTCTTGCCACAAGCAACGGCCCCGCTGGAGACCAATACAATTTTATGGCCCTTTGCATATAAATGTGCCACTTGGTCTACAAGTGCCGACATATTTGTGATGTTTGGTTTGCCATCGGGACGAGTCAGCACATTGCTGCCAATTTTAACGACAATCTTGCTCATTTTCTGCTTGCTTTGAGACCTTCAATCACTGCGTTGGAAAATCCGAATTTCTCCATAGCGTTGAGACCTTTTATTGTGATTCCTCCCGGGGTTGTGACCTTATCGATTTCTATTTCCGGATGAGAATTGGTCTGAAGAAGCAAATCCGCCGCACCTTTTATAGTTTGGCAAATGATTTCCTGAGCTTCATTAGCTTTGAAACCCATCTCGACACCACCTTCCATAGCGGCCCTTACATATCGCAAAGCATAAGCAATACCACAAGAAGCAAGGGCTGTGGCAGCCGGAAGTTGGCTTTCCTCTATTTCCTTGATTGAGCCCAAATTTTTAAAAACATCAACTGCGAGGCAAGGTTTCCCTTTTAGCGGCACTATAAAAGTCATCGATTCTCCGATGGCCATTGCAGTGTTGGGCATGACAATTGAAAGAACCCGAGGCAATGGCTTAAAATAGCTTTTAAGTTCTTCTCCCTTTATTCCGGCAACAATCAGAGCAATCTCTATGGATTCAAAATCTAAGGAGGAAGATATTTCATCCACAACTTCCTTCACCTTCCAGGGCTTAACTGCAATGATAAGCAGATCGGATTTTGCCGTATCTATGTTGGAAGGAGAAATTTTCACTCCCGAATCCGAAAGTTCCCGGAGTTTATCGGGATGAGGGGTGGCAACAATAATATCGGAAGGATCCAAGCAACCCCTTGCAATGAGACCACGAGCAACAGCACTGCCCATTGCTCCTCCTCCAATTATTCCGAGTCGATATGTTTTATTCATAGGCTTTGAGAACCAACCTATTAACAATAGTGCAAAATTAATTAATAAATTAAGTTTGGCAAAAAGATAGAATTCTTATCCGTGGCATCAATTCGAGTCACAAGGGTGTCGCCTTAATTTTTCACAATTCAAGGCATTGAGGAGGAAACAATATCATTTATTGCTGCGAGCTCATCATCGGAGAATTTGGGGGCGTTTAAAGCTTCCAAATTGTTTTTCAGCTGGGCAACAGAGCTTGCTCCGACGATAAGGCTGGATACCCTTTGATCGTTAAGAATCCAACTGAGAGCCATCTGAGCTAATGATTGGCCTCTGGATTTAGCCAGATCATTTAATCGGGTAATTTTCCCGAGAGTCTGTGGAGTCAACGAATCTTTTTTGAGATAACCACCTCGAGCCACCCTTGAATCGGCTGGAATCCCATTAAGATACCTATCGGTCAAAAGGCCTTGTGCCAAGGGGGAGAAGGCAATAAATCCTACTCCATTTTGAGCGCAACCATCCAAGATTCCATCAGAGTCGGGCTCCCGGTCAAAAATATTGTATTTCCCTTGATAGAGGAGACAGGGAGTTTTGTTTTCGCGCAGATAATCGTAGGCAAACTGAGCGGCCTCCGGGGGATATTTAGAGATGCCGACATACAGGGCTTTCCCACATCTGACAATGTCAGTCAAAGCCTGCAGAGTCTCTTCCAAAGGAGTCAGGGGATCGAATCGATGAGAGTAAAAAATATCGACGTAATCGAGATTCATTCTTTTAAGACTTTGATCAAGGCTTGCGAAAAGATATTTTCTCGAACCCCATTCACCATAAGGACCGGGCCACATATCATGGCCGGCTTTTGTAGAGATAAGCAATTCGTCACGAAAAGGCTTAAGAGAAGTTTTAATAATATGTCCGAAAGTTGTTTCAGCGCTTCCGTAAGGAGGGCCATAATTGTTTGCAAGGTCAAAATGAGTAATACCATGATCGAAGGCATAATGGACCTTTTTGATGGAGTCTTCCAAAGGGTCGACACCTCCAAAATTATGCCAAAGGCCCAAAGAGATAAGAGGGAGGAGAATTCCGCTTTTACCACATCTTCTATATGGCATACGGCCACCGTAGCGCTCGGAGTCGGGAGAATAGGGTAGTTCAAACATGATTATAGCGTTGAAGTTAATAATAATTTAGTTTTGATTTGCTGTCGGATTCTTTATTGAGTTGAGGAACTCAGTCAATTTTCTTTCCTGAAGGTTAGGAGCCGGGTTCCAGAAACGGGCATTCCGGAGACCATCGGGTAGATATTGCTGATCGACGTAATGATTGGCGAAATCATGTGAATATTTGTAACCCTCGTGATAACCCAAATCCGCCATTAATTTTGTGGGAGCGTTGCGCAAATGGAGCGGGACAGGGAGATTACCGCTTTTTCTGACCTCCTCGAGAGCCGCGTCAATAGCCTTGTATGCTGTATTGCTTTTCGGGGATGAAGCCAGATATATGGTGCACTCCGAGAGAATGATCCTCCCTTCAGGCCAACCAATTTTTTTGATAGCGTCGAAAGTGGCATTTGCGAGCAAAAGTGCGTTAGGGTTTGCGAGTCCGATATCTTCAGCGGCAAGTATAACGAGCCGACGGGCAATAAATTCAGGGTCTTCGCCTCCGGCAACCATTCTTGCGAGCCAATAAACAGCGGCATCGGGGTCGCTTCCCCTGACCGATTTAATGAAGGCAGAAATTATGTCGTAGTGAAGTTCACCATTTTTGTCATAAGCGGCCATGTTTTGTTGAAGAACGTCAGTGACAGCCTTGTCATCGATACTAACCGGCTTGCCGTCGGGAGTGGACTGTTCGAGGAGATCTAAAATATTTAGAAGTTTTCTTGCGTCACCGCCTGCAAAACGAAAAAGGGCCGTTGTCTCCTTAATATCAAACTGCCGTTTCTTCAAAATCGGATCTTGCTCTATAGCCCTTTGGAGCAACGTCTGAAGGTCAGTTACCTCAAGGGGATTTAGGGTGTAGACCTGACAGCGGCTTAACAAAGGCCTAATGACCTCGAATGAAGGATTTTCGGTTGTTGCTCCTATAAGAGTCACAACGCCTTGTTCCACTGCCCCCAACAGTGAGTCTTGCTGGGATTTGCTGAAACGATGGATCTCATCGATAAAAAGAATAGGCCGGGACTTAGTGAACATTCCGTTTGCCTCATTCCTACATTTCTCGATGACATCTCTAACTTCTTTGACACCGGCAGTGACAGCACTGAGAGTGTAAAAAGGGGTTTCCGTTGTTTTAGCGATAATCGAGGCGAGTGTGGTTTTACCCACCCCGGGAGGACCCCATAAAATAAATGAATTAATTCTGGCGGCCTCAATCATTCTACGAATAATGCCATTAGGGCCCACCAGATGCTGTTGCCCAATATAATCGTCAAGTTTAGCCGGCCGGAGTCGTTCGGCCAAAGGAATATTATTGTTGCTCATCGTTGTGTCAAAATATGGATTAGGTTATCTAAATTAATTTCACTGAGATTGTTGATTACTATATGCGAAAATGGTGCCAAATCGGAAGCCGGCAAAGTTCCGGCAATACCGACCACATATGAATTGGCATTTTTACCTGCCTTAACCCCCTGCAAAGAATCTTCAAATACGGCACATCTGTTAGATTGGACCCCCAATTTATCAGCCCCGAGAAGGTAGCCTTCCGGAGATGGTTTTGAAGCTTTCACAAGATTGCCCGTCACTATAAAATCGAAATATTCCCAAATCTCGGGGAGTTCTTCTCTAAGATGACTCATTTTGTCGTTGTCGCTACTTGTCACGAGAGCGCAAGGAAGACCAAGATTTTTGAGGGAGATCAGGAATTCCCGGGCAAAGGGAAGGAACTCATAATGCATTAAGTTTTCAAGTTGATGCAACCTCATAGAGACGGCTTTTCGAGTAGATTCGTCGTCATAATTATCGGAAAGAATCTTTGACAAAGTGCACCCTTTTATCTTTTGCTCCAGATTTTCAATACCAGTAGGGAATTCCCTATTTATTTGGGCCCAAATTTTGGAATATTCAGTTTCGGAGTCTATAATTACACCGTCGAGGTCGAAAAGAAATCCAATGCTTAGATTTGCCACGATAAGAACTTATAATTTTTACAAAACTAATGAAAAAACGATAAAAAATAATTATTTTTGCTTTTCAATAGCGCATATAAAGAATCATCCTTAATCAGAGATGGGCAATCCCTCCACTAAAGAAATTATCCTGACCGTGACTCCCGAAATAGGAGCCAGCCAATCTCTTATAGAGGAAGAACTTAAAAAAAGGGGATTTTTAGAAGAATATAAATATTACAGGATTATAAGGAGGTCGATAGATGCCCGGAGAGCTCCGGTAAGAGTGAATTTAAGCATCCTTCTGTCCAAAACCGGTGATTTCATAACAGAGCCAAACGAAAGGGCATATAAGCCATTAGAAGACGGTGCCAGGAATGTTGTTATCGTTGGGGCAGGCCCTGCAGGTCTCTTTGCCGGATTGAAGGCAATAGAACTTGGATTAAAGCCAATAATAGTAGAGCGTGGTAAGGATGTAGATTCAAGAAAACTTGACATCGCGGCTATAAGCCGTGAAGGAAAGATCAATGGAGAATCTAACTATTGTTTCGGTGAAGGAGGAGCCGGGACTTATAGCGACGGAAAACTCTACACAAGGAGCAAGAAAAGGGGTGATATACGGGAGGTGCTTGAAATCTTACATCAATTCGGGGCCGGGGAGGATATTTTGATAGAGGCCCATCCCCATATCGGGAGCGATAAGTTGCCGAAGATTATAAAAAATATCCGCAACAAGATAATCGAATGTAGAGGAGAAGTGAGATTTGAGACCAAGATGACCGGGTTGCTTTTGGATGAAGAGGGGAAACGTGCGGAGGGTATCGAACTCGCCTCGGGAGAAAAAATATATGGACCTGTTTTTTTAGCTACAGGCCATTCAGCACGCGACACAGTCAGGATGCTTCATTCAAAAGGAGTAGGGATAGAGGCGAAAGGGCTTGCTATAGGAGTAAGACTTGAGCATCCCCAGGAACTGATAGACAGAATCCAGTATCATTCCCCTAAAGGGAGAGGCCAATATCTACCGGCGGCGGAATATAGTTTTGTGGATCAATCGGAAGGGAGAGGAGTATATAGTTTTTGCATGTGTCCCGGAGGAGTTATAGTTCCGGCTGTATCCTCGGAAGGACAAATAGTTGTCAACGGTATGTCGGCATCTGCGCGTTCAGGAAGATGGGCCAACAGCGGTTATGTGGTGGAACTCCATCCCGGTGATATAAAGGGATTCGAGGAAGAGGGGCCTCTGGAAATGATGGTCTTGCAGGAGGCTCTCGAAAAGAAATTTCATGAAGAGGGTGACGGGAGTCTGAACGCTCCGGCCCAGCGAATAGATGATTTCATAAATCACAGAATTTCAAAAGACTTACCGTCGACTTCCTACGCTCCCGGGATCCATTCCTCCGACTTTGACAGCCTCTTTCCTAAAGAGATAAGCAACCGGCTAAGAGAGGGATTGCAAAAGATCGGGAAGAGGAGTCGGGGTTTTACAGGACATGAAGGGATAATGCTGGGACTTGAATCGCGCACCTCATCGCCCGTGAGAATTCCGCGTGATAAAGAAAAACGCCGCCATATAGAGATAGAGGATTTCTATCCTGTGGGGGAAGGTGCAGGTTATGCCGGAGGAATCGTTTCTTCGGCTCTTGACGGTATGAACAGTATGGAGGCCTATTACAAACAACTGAGCAATGGCTAATATATTAAACATCGACTCGTCGTCGCCCCGCTGCAGCGTCAGCATCTCCATAGACGGGGAGACCATTGTGGGCTATGAATCAGGTGAGACAATGGACCATTCAAGGACCCTGGCAACTTATGCCGTCAAATGTATTAAATTTGCAGATGAAAAGGGGATAAAGCTTGAAGCCGTGAGTGTGTCGAACGGACCGGGGTCTTACACAGGGCTGCGAATAGGATTATCGTTGGCTAAAGGTATTTGTTACGGAAGAAACATACCCTTAATCACACTCTCTACACTTGAGGTTCTGGCAGTCAGGGCAATGTTCAGTTATGAGGGATTAGAGGGGGATGAAATCATAGTCCCGATGGTGGATGCCCGAAGGATGGAGGTTTTCACAGGGGCTTTTAACTGCAGATTGGAGGAAGTTGCTGAGAGTGGACCGAGGATATTGAATGAAGAGGCATTTGCGGAATTGGCATCGAAGCCAAAAATATTGTTTATCGGCACCGGGACTGAAAAATTCAAACCCTTATATGCTGGGGAGAACGGAGAATGGCTTGGCGAGGAAACCAGCCATGCGAAATTTATGGCGGTCTTGAGCGAAAAGCATTATAGGGAAGGGAAATTTGCCGATATAGCCTATTCTACTCCGTTTTATCTAAAAGAATACCAGACGACCAAACCAAAGAATAAAGTTATATAAAAAAATATAAAGAAATAGATGTTGGAATATAACACAGCTTTGCCGAAGCTTGAAATGAGAGAATACGGGAGAAACATGCAGAAACTTATAGACCACTGCAAGAGTCTTCCGGATAAAGAAGAGCGCACAAAGTTTGCGTTTGCCATAGCTGAAATTATGGTTGGCCTTTTCCCGGAACTGAACGGAGAGAGCGTCACAAGCCGTAAAGTATGGGACCACATAAACATGATCTCGGGATTCGATTTAGATATTGATTTCCCATGTGAAGTATTAGGTAAGAATGAACTTCGCCCGAAACCTCAGGCAATTTCCTATTCAAAGAAATCAGATCGTTTTAGAGTTTATGGCAGCAACCTCGTGAGGATGATCAAAGAAATATCTAAAATGGAGGGAGGAGTGGAAAAAGACCAGCTGATTTTTTTGGTGGCCAATCAGATGAAAAAATTACTTGTGACGGAGAATTCAGATTCAGCCACCGACACAAGGGTTTTCAATGATATACGTGAAATCAGCGGAGGGAGCATTGACATAGACGAAGGAAACTATCGCCTCAATGAGTATATCGGAGTCATCCATGCTCAAGAGGGTAAAAAGAAGAAGAAAAAATAGGGCATGAGTTCATTTATAGTAGAGGGTGGCAGGAGACTGAAAGGGAGCTTGCGACCGCTTGGGGCTAAAAACGAGGCGTTGGAAGTGATTTGTGCCTCCTTGCTGACCCCCGAGAAGGTGACCATCAAAAATGTTCCCGATATCGCAGACATACGCAACTTGATCTCCTTATTGGCAGACATGGGAGTGAAGATCACAACGGCCGACCACCATGACATTACTTTTGAGGCCAAGGAAATAGATCTGGATTATTTAAAGAGCTATGAATTCCGGACGAAGATGAAATCGCTTCGTGGTTCAGTAATGGTTGCAGGGCCACTTTTAGCTCGATTTGGGCAGGCCGTTTTGTCAAGACCGGGAGGAGACAGAATCGGACGTAGACGATTGGACACCCATTTCATCGGTTGGCAGAAACTTGGTGCAAGTTTTGATTATAACTCCGATGATAAATGCTATAACATCTATGCCCGGGAAGGGTTGAAGGGAGAATATATCTTATTAGACGAGGCCTCAGTCACAGGGACAGCCAACATTATAATGGCAGCAGTAAAAGCCAAGGGAGAGACTGTGATCTATAATGCGGCTTGTGAACCCTATGTGCAGCAATTATGCAGAATGTTGGTGAAAATGGGGGCGCAAATCGAGGGGATCGGATCGAATTTGTTGAAAATCCGAGGCGTGGAATATCTTCATGGAGCCACTCACACACTGCTTCCCGACATGATAGAAGTGGGGAGTTTCATTGGGATGGCAGCCATGACACAAAGCAATATCCGGTTGGAAGACGTGGGATTAAATGATCTCGGGATAATGCCGGAAGCATTCAGGCGGCTTGGAGTCAATATGAGAAGCGAGGGAGATGACATCATTGTGGATCAAGAAGATATCTATGAAATAGATAGTTTCATGGATGGATCGATCATGACATTTTCCGATGCCCCATGGCCGGGACTTTCCCCGGATTTGTTGAGTATCTTTCTAGTAGTGGCCACTCAGGCCAGAGGAAGCGTGTTGATCCATCAAAAGATGTTTGAGAGCCGTCTTTTCTTTGTAGATAAGCTTATAGACATGGGGGCACGAATAATACTGTGTGATCCACACCGGGCAGCTGTGATAGGCGCGGGACGTTTTAATTTTTTACGGGCGACTAATATGGTTTCTCCGGATATAAGAGCCGGTATAGCTATGTTGATAGCCGCCATGAGTGCTAAGGGGACAAGCGTCATTCAGAACATAGGTCAAATCGACAGGGGTTATCAACAAATAGACGAAAGGCTTAACCGATTAGGGGCAAATATAATAAGAGACGAAGGGATAGGAGAGTAAGGTAGAGGGTTTAGAGTTGAGAGTTGAGGGTTTAGAGTTGAGGGATTAGAGTTGAGAGAGAGGTGGTAATTTAATTTGAGATGATTAGAAGAGATGAATTGAAGGAAATAGGGAAATTTCAGAAGACACATGCCTTGAAAGGAGAGTTGAACATGCTGTCGGAAGTTGATCCCGAATATTTCTTGGAAGGGAATCCACTTATTGTAGATATGGATGGTATCTTCGCACCCTTTTATGCCACAAGCATTCGACAGCGAGGGAGCCAAAGTTATCTTATAAAACTTGATGGGATAGATAATGAAAATGAAGCTTCGAGGTTTGTGAATCAAGAAATCTTTATGCTTAGGCGTGATGTGGATGAATGGCTTGAAGATCCTGATGAAGAGGAGGAGGCACTGATTGGTTTTCGAGTGGTAGACTTTGAAAGCGGGGAAGAAATAGGAACTGTGGAAGGAATCGAAGACTCCACAGTAAATGTCTTGTTTATCGTTGAAGGGGACGAAGGAGAGGAGATATATCTACCTGCAACAGAGGATTTTATAGAAAGCATAGATGAGGAAAGCGGGAAAATATATATGCGGCTTCCCGAGGGTCTTATAGACTTAAATAAAAAGAGGCCAAAGGATTGAAATAGGCAAACAAATAGTGAATGGGAATTGGGGAAATAATTTGAGATGAATTTATGAAGAAATATTTAAGATTATTAGTTATCCTGGCTCTTTTACCTTTCTTATGGGAAGGGGTAGAAGGCAAGACTCACGAAAAAGAAGAAGAGCGAATAGAGAGTCTTGACGATCTGGAATTTATTGAAATGCTATATTCGGTGGATACTGATAGCGGTTGGGGCTTGATACAGAAATTTCAGGCAAAAGAGGGAAAGAACCGCCTCTTAAACGGTAAATACAACCCGACAGGGGAATGTAAGGTGGAGGCATTTCGCAATAAAGAAGTCTTATTAATCACAATCCCGGCCCATCTTCTGTTTGAGCCAAACGACACAGAATTGAGAGGAGGAGCGGGGGAATATCTGGCACCCCTAAAAAGGTATCTGAAGGATCCTGACATGTTTAGAGTGTTACTGGTTATGCACACAGACAACACGGGATCAGTGGAATATCGCGACCGTCTGACCTACGACAGAGTAAATTCAGTGTTTGATTGGTTTGAAGACTCAGGCGCTGATACAAGATATCTATTCTCCTACGCTATGGGCGACGATATGCCCTTGAAACCCAACGATTCTTTAGAAAACCGGCGTCAAAACAGAAGATTGGAGGTTTATTTGGTGCCGGGCACCAAAATGGTGAACCAGGCTAAGAAAGGAAGGATCGCCTTTTAATCAGATGGTAATTAACCTATAAAGTAATCGGGGTTAAAGACTGGAATCCTAATCCATACGTGACTTATAGTCTTCGTAAGTGAATTCTCTTAACTTTACAGGCTCTCCATTCAAGGGCTTAAGCCAGATAGATGGATGTTGAATACCGTTAAACATGTGTGTTTTCACGGTAGTATAGTGGTTCATATCTTTGAGTGTCAGGACATCTCCGGGTTTCAGAGGAGAAGGGAAGTTCCAACCATCGACAAAATCGCCGCTAAGACAAGAATTACCTCCAAGTCGATATCTGAAATCTGAGGAACTGTCGGGAACAGCCTCCTCAATATTTGGCCGATAAGGCATTTCGAGACAATCAGGCATATGGCATGCAAAGGATGCATCAATAATAGCAGTGTTAACTCCTGAATTCTCAACGACATCGAGCACTTTTGTAATCAAGTCGCCTGTTTGCCAGGTAAAAGCACTGCCAGGCTCCATAATCAACTCGAGATTAGGATATTTTCGTTTAAAATCCAGCAGCAGGCCGACAAGATGATCGATGTCATAATCTTTACGAGTCATTAGATGTCCACCTCCCATGTTCAACCATTTCAGATGAGGGAGCCATTTGCCAAATTGCTCATCGAGGGCAATCAAGACCTTTTCAAGATCAAAGCTTGAGGATTCGCATAGGGCGTGGAAATGAAAGCCTTCGAACCCTTCAGGCAAATTATCGGGCAAATCTTTAGCTTGGACTCCGAATCTGGAACCGGGAAGACAAGGATTATAGAGATCGGTTTCGATTACACTACAGAGGGGATTAACCCTCAATCCGCAACTGACTTTAACTTTATTTTTTCCCATCTTCTCCAGAGAGTCGTTGAAATCTTTAACGACCGGGTAAAAACGATTGAACTGAGAAAGGGAGTTAAATGTGATATGCGAGGAACCTATTAGAAATTCGGAGAAAGATTCCTCCGTATAGACCGGGCAATAGGTGTGGACATCCTTCCCGAGATATTCCAGAGAAAGGCGCATTTCATTCAGGGAGCTGGCAGTAGAACTTGAAATGTATTCCGAAATTATGGGAAAAGTCTTCCAGAGAGCGTTAGCCTTTAGTGCCATAATAATCTTGACTCCAGCCCTTTTTTCCACTTCCTTAATCAGGCTGAGATTTCTTCTTAAACGGTCTTCATAGACAATATAGAAGGGTGTGGGTATATTCAAATGAGAAACATTAATAGTATTCATCTGACAGAGTCTTTTTATGGGATAATATCAAATTTGGCAAATCGGAGTAGAAGTTTTTTAAGACCTACCTCTCTAAATTCAACGGATATAGATGGTTCGCCGGAAATAGAATTAATAGAGACCACTTCGCCGATTCCGAATTTGGAATGGGATATATGGTCGCCAATTTTTATTTCGTCAGGGGTGTGCTCAGGAACAACATTTGAAGAAGATAAGTTGGAGATTTTCTTAAAATTCTTACCTAAAGGATTAGAATCTGATGAAGCGGAAGAAGCAGATTTTTTGGGGATGGAATATTGTCTACTGATATTGTTTTGATAATTTCTTTTTGGATCAACAGCTCCGAAGGAAGTGGAAGCTATCAAAGAAGAATCTTTCAGGTTTAGGTATACCCTGTTGATATCGGCAATAAATCTTGAAGGTCGAGTCAAGACAGTCTGCCCATTACGGAAACGACTTCCGGCATAAGAGATAGTGCATGTGGTCTTAGCTCGTGTAATTGCAACATATAGAAGACGACGTTCTTCCTCTACTTCTCTAAAAGAATTCTGGCTCATAGCAGCAGGGAACAGATCTTCTTCCACCCCGACAATATATACATGTTTGAATTCGAGACCTTTTGCAGCATGCACAGTCATAAGAGTGACCTTAGGCAAGTTGTCATCTTCTTTTTGATCCTGGTCTGTGGCGAGCATAATTTCGGAGAGAAATGCCTGCATATTAAGAGGACCTTCTCCCGTCTGGCGTTTGATATCGACAAAATCCTTCAGACCGGACATTATTTCCATGAGATTTTCATGGCGGCTGATGTTTTCAGGCGTAGAGTCATAAGCAAATTGAGCCAGAAGCCCTGTACGGTTATAGATAAGTTGACCGAGTTCATAAGCGTCTGAACCGGCGATGTTATCATTTATAAATTCCTCTATAAGGGATTTAAATGAATTAAGCTTATTGATAGTGCCACTATTCAATCCAATTGCTTTAAGATCTTCTTGAGAGATAACAGCCCAAAGACTTTTGGAATTGGCAAGAGCCACTGCGGAGAGTTTTTTCATGGTTGTTTCACCAATTCCCCGTGCCGGGAAATTTATGATGCGTCGTAAAGCCTCGTCATCATCGGGATTTACAGCGAGTCTGAAATATGCCACAGCATCTTTGACCTCCTTTCTTTGATAAAAAGAGAGGGATCCAAAAATACGATAAGGGATATTTCTTCGTCTCAAAGCCTCTTCGATGGAACGGGATTGGGCGTTTGTGCGATAAAGCACAGCATATTCATCATAAGAGTCGTGATGAGTAAGTTTACTTTGATTTATGAGGTTGGCCACAAGAGCCGCCTCCTCAAAATCGCTGTAAGATGAAATCACAGGAATTTTCTGCCCTATTTCGTTTTCGCTGAAAATATGTTTCGGTATCTGACGTGTGTTTTTTTCAATAAGGGATCCGGCTGCATCGACAATATTCTGCGTGGAGCGATAATTTTGTTCAAGTTTGAATATTTTCAGACCCGGAAAAAGATGCTTCATGGAGAGAATATTATCGATTTCCGCTCCACGGAAAGAGTAAATGCTTTGAGCATCGTCACCGACTGCAAAGACTCTTTTTTTCTCACCGGCCAAAAGTGAAATTATACGATGTTGAGCAAGATTGGTGTCTTGATATTCATCAACAAGGATATATTTAAAGAATTCCTGATAATGTCTGAGGATATCCGGGTTCTCCTTGAGCAGGGAATGCATATAAAAGAGGATATCGTCGAAATCCATTGCATTTGCTATTCTGCATCTTTGGCAGTAAGCTTCGTAGATTTGATAAAGGAGAGGGCGTTTAGCATATTTATCCTCCTCCATTGCTTTCGGGTCGGAAAGATATTGCTGAGGATCGATGAGACGGTTTTTAGCGTTAGATATTGCTGAAGCCACTGCCGAAGGCTTGTATTTAGATTCGTCAAGCCCGAGATCCTTTATTATCAATTTAACGAGAGCTCTCGAGTCGGCAGCGTCATAAATAGAAAATCCGCTTTTATAACCTATTTTATCAGAATGCCTATGGAGGATATTAAGAAAGATTGAATGGAAAGTGCCCATCATAAGTTTATCTGCAGCCTTATCGCCAGCTATCTGCCTTATTCGGTCTTTCATTTCGCGAGCAGCTTTATTAGTGAAAGTGATGGCAAGAATGCGGTAAGGTTCAAATCCAAGACGAAGCAGATGTAGCACCTTATAAGTCAAGACCCTGGTTTTACCCGAACCGGCACCGGCAATAACCAAAGAGGGGCCGTCTAAATATTCCACGGCCTCACGCTGCTGAGGATTAAGTTGGTCGAGATAATTATACATCTAATAGGTTATAATGGGGAACTTGATCGATAAAAATCACATTATGGGCGTCATAATCCACTCGGCAACAAAAATTCTTATAACCGTTGGATACTACCAGATATTTAGCTTTCAGGGCCATGTTGTATCTGACAATCTGATTAAAAACTTCTTGATTAAGGGGCACTCGAGGAGCTTTATATTCAATTATCATTAATGGAGATCCGGAAGAGTTGAAAACCACTGTATCACAGCGTTTGTAGGTGTCATTGAGTCGGATTCCAATTTCATTAGCCATCAGAGAGGGAGGATAGCCAAGATCTGAAATCAACCAGGCCACGAAAACCTGACGCACGAATTCTTCATCTGTGAGACAGAAATAGTCTTTTCTTAGCGGATCGAAAACCCTAAAGACACCATTCCTCCTGACGATTTTAAGGTCGGCAGGAGGAAGGATAAAACTATTGAAATCAATGACGGGTAGATTTGCGCCCTTCAATTTAATTAGCTACAAAAACGTTATACTGTTGATAATCGGGGTCAAAGATCGAGTTAAGGATATCAGCGAGACGAAGGCCTCCTTTGAGGAGCTGACTTTCTACCACGGGAGTCCATTCGCTTACATAGTCGTAACTGATTTTTGTGCCTTCCGGAGTTTTGGCATACACATCCTTACATATTTCAAAAGTTTCGATGCCCCAGCTTTCAGGTTTTCCGGATTCAAGGATGTATTGAGTTTCCACAGGAGTGGCACGGTTTATCTGATCATTCCACTCTGTGTAGGTCCATTTATGTGCTGATTCCGGAATCGAACTATCCCACACGGAATGGAGGTTGGAATCACGTCCGAAATATTTCACTGTCCATCTGTTGCCCCCGAGATCGCTTGCATGTCCCATATGCATCGGTTGATGGAGATCGCCCATCAAATGAACCAGAATTTTCAATGCCAACTGTTTGTCGGTTTTAGAAGCATCCGAGTTTTGGAGTATTTCCACTTGGCTATAGATAGCTCTCACGATGTCACCATCCGGATGGAGAGGAGCCTCCTCATATTTAACCCCATCGTCGATATTTTTATAATGCCAGGTTTTGGAATAGGAATATTCAGGAGAGTGGGAAGCGTTGTCAAGCCAGTTAGCCCAATAGACCATCGATTTACCGTCGAGGAGTTCTGTTACTTGGGCGTATGTTTCAGGAGTCAGATGATTTTCGGCGATATAGGCTGTGACGTCGTGACCTTTCTGGCCCCATGGGAATGCAGAGATAGCCACCAGGGAGAGCCCTAAGGTGGAAAGAGGTTTTAAAAATTTCATGATATGTGTAATTTATTACAAAATTAAGAAAATGATTTTATGTTGTCAAACATTTTTGGGAAAATCCCTAAAAACTTTAAATTTGCATATAGTGAAAAATAAATAAGAACGCGAAAAAGCGCGCAGACCTTAAACAATACCGATAAATGAAAAAAGAAGAAAAAGCTCGGCGCCTATTATTAGGAGACGAGGCATTTGCATTGGGTGCGATAAATTCCGGATTATCAGGAGCTTATGCCTATCCAGGAACGCCTTCCACAGAAATCATGGAGTTTATCCAGGGGAATCAGACCGCTATTGATAGAGATATCCATCGGAAATGGTCGAGCAATGAAAAGACTGCTATGGAGGAGGCATTAGGAATGTCGTTCTGTGGGAAAAGGTCCATAGTGTGTATGAAACACGTGGGAATGAATGTTGCAGCCGACCCATTTGTCAATTCTGCAATGACCGGAGCAAATGGTGGACTATTGGTGGTTGCTGCCGACGATCCCTCGATGCATAGTTCGCAGAATGAACAGGATTCACGCTTTTACGGCGATTTCGCCATGATCCCTGTATTGGAACCATCCGATCAGCGGGAGGCTTACAACATGGCCGGTTATGGTTTTGAACTTTCCGAAAAACATGGGTTGCCGGTCTTAGTGAGATTTGTCACCCGTCTGAGTCATTCGAGGGCGATAATCGAAACTGATAAGGATGCAAGAAAAGAGAATGACTTCCATTATCCATCAAAACCAGAGCAATGGGTATTGATGCCGGCCTTATCGAGGAAAAGGAACAAACAATTAGTGAAGGATTATGTGGAGCTTGCAGAGGTTTCAGAGACTTCTCCTTACAATTGTTACATAGAAGGGAAAGACAAGAGCCTTGGAATCATAGCAACAGGTATCGCATGGAATTATCTGAAGGAAGTTTTTCCTGATGGCATTCCCTATTCCGTTGTGAAAATCTCCCAGTATCCTTTACCTGAAAAGATGATAAAACGCCTTTCCGAGAATAGCGATCGGTTATTGGTGGTGGAAGAGGGTCAACCCTTTGTAGAGAGAAAAGTGAGGGGAGAGCTCAATATAGGTCTCCGACCTGTCTATGGTAAACTGACAGGAGAAGTGGAACGCACAGGAGAACTTACTCCAGATCTTTTGCGAGAAACCTTCAAAAAGATAGGCATGGAAGCATGCGGGGAGGAAGAAAATCCGTTGACTCCGAGTAAAGTAGTTAGTCCGCGTCCACCGGCGCTCTGTAAGGGGTGTGGCCATCGCGATGTTTTCCAGGCTCTCAACGAGGCATTGGCTGATTACGAAAGTCCGAAGGTGTTTGGAGATATTGGATGCTACACATTAGGCTATCTTGCTCCCTTCAATGCTATAGACACAGTGGTTGATATGGGGGCTTCTATCACGATGGCTAAAGGAGCCGCCGATGCGGGGCAGCATCCGGCAGTGGCAGTTATAGGAGACTCCACTTTTACTCATTCGGGTATGACGGGATTGCTTGATGCAGTGAATGAAGATAGCCCCGTGACAGTGATTATCACTGATAACCTGACCACCGGCATGACAGGGGGACAAGACTCTCAAGGCACCGGCAAATTGGAAGATATATGCAAAGGTATAGGAGTGGATCCGGAGCATCTTCATACCATAACTTCGCATCCCACAAATATAGAGAACATGAAGCAGCTCTTCAAAAAAGAAATCGACCATAAGGGCCTTTCTGTAATTATTTCAAGGAGAGAGTGCATTCAGACAGCCCGCAGGCATTAATAATAATCAGTAACAGAATACCTATGGATTCTTCCGGTTAAAAAAGTAAAGGAGAGAATCCATTTAAAATAGGAATAATATGAAAAAAGACATCATACTGGCCGGAGTTGGAGGCCAAGGAATATTGTCGATAGCCAATGTAATAGGAGAAGCCGCGGTAAAGGAAAATCTCTATTTGAAACAGGCTGAAGTGCATGGGATGAGCCAGCGAGGAGGAGATGTGCAATCGAATCTTAGGATTAGCGATACCCCGGTTCATTCCGATCTAATCTCTCTAAGGGGCGCCGATCTTATCATTTCGATGGAGCCAATGGAGTGTTTGCGTTATCTTCCTTATCTTGCCAAGGATGGTTGGGTTGTTACCAATACCACCCCCTTTATCAACATCCCGAACTATCCCTCTGAAAAGGAGCTTATGGATGAACTTGAAAAGATAGAGAATCTTGTGGCCTTCAATATGGATGAAATGGCTAAAAAAATAGGAAGTCCTAGAAGCTCAAATATGATATTACTTGGAGCCGCCTCCCCATTTCTAGACATAAATCCTTCAGCTCTTGAAGAAGGGGTGGAGACCCTGTTTAAAAGGAAGGGCGACAAGATTGTGGAGCTTAATATAATGGCATTCCGTGAGGGGAGAGCCGCAACGGTAGACTTTCTGAAGGAGAGAAACATTTTTTAAGAGGATTGGCATGGAACTGACACGACAGCAACTTGAAGATGGCATCAAAAAGGCCGGAATATTGGATATCAACAGTGCTACAATCCGTCAGATAGTAGGTCTTTCCAAGGCCATGGAACAAGAGACGGGGGAAGAGTATATCCATCTGGAACTTGGCAATCCTGGATTGATGGCTGAAGAAATAGGTATAGCTGCGGAAAAGGCAGCTCTGGACAGGGGAGTAGCCAATAAATATCCCGACATAACGGGTGTGGCTGAACTTAAGACGGCCGGCAGTAAATTTGTGAAAGCTTTCTTGGATATTGATGTGCCTTCCCGGTGTATCATACCCACGGTTGGATCAATGCAGGCCTGCTTCACCTTGATGACCCTCCTTAAACAAAAGGACCCGGGGAAAGACTCTCTTCTGCTTTTCACTCCCTTTTTCCCGGCTCAAAGCCATCAGGCCAAACTGATAGGGTTCAATCGGGTCACTATGGATATTGCAGACTATAGAGGAGACAAATTAAGGGGAAGACTTGAAGAATTGCTCTCTTCGGGAAAATTTGCAGCCATGCTATATAGTAACCCCAACAACCCAAGCTGGAGCAATTTCACTGACAAAGAATTGAAGATTATTGGGGAAATGGCCACCAAATATGATGTGCCGGTGATTGAAGACCTCGCATATCTCGGTATGGATTTCCGCAAAGATTTCTCTAAACCCTATCAACCGCCTTTTATCCCAACAGTAGCAAAATACACAAACAATTACATTCTCCTAATATCTGCATCTAAAATATTCAGCTATGCCGGCCAAAGAGTGGCCATTGTGTGTATGAGTCCGGAGGTTTATTCGCGCAATTATCCTGAGATAGAGAGATTTTATGAGATGCCGAATTTTGGTGATGCCTACATATTCGGGGTTCTATATATGGCCTCCTCAGGGGTAGCCCATTCTGCTCAATTCGCTATGGCAGAAATGCTGGAACGAGCCGCAGATGGCACTTTGCCCTTTATAGCCCACACCAAAGAATATGGGCGACGCGGGGGACGTATGAGGCAAATTTTCGAAGATAATGGTTTTCATCTAGTCTATGCCAAAGATGGAGAGGATGAAATATCAGATGGGTTCTTTTTCACAGTGGGTTATGGAAACCTAACGAGCGAAGAGTTACAAAAGGAACTAATGAGATTTGGAGTGTGCACAATTCCATTGCCGAGCACCGGAAGCACTAAAGATGGAGTGAGAGTCTGTGTGTCTATGATGACAGATGAAAAACATTTTGACACACTGGGAAAACGCCTCAAAAGATTTCATGAAACGCATCAACTAATAAATCAGAGTTAATAAAATGGGCACGATCGGCAATAAGAAGACTCCACGGGAGGCTGTGGCGCAGATAAAAAGTGGCGATCATATCTATCTTCAGGGGAGCACCTCCATTCCTGAGACCCTCGTTGAAGCTCTTGCTGAAAGAGGCGATGAATTAAGAAATGTCACCATATATTCCGGATTTGCCGTGGCTAAAGGTCCCTCGCCATTATGTCGCCCGGAATATAAAGACAGTTTTTTAATCGACAGCTTCTTCGTCAATAATTCTGTGAGAGAATGGATAGCCGAAGGCTACGGTGCTACGACTCCCCGATTTTTAGGAGAAGTGCCGGCGTTATTTCGTGAGGGTTACTGGAAATTGGATTATGCCTTCATAAATTGCAGCTTGCCGGATGAAGAAGGCTACGTGAGCTTCGGAGTCTCAGCCGATGTCGCAGTTTCAGCTGTGGAATGTGCCAAACATGTGATAGCACAAATCAATCCCCACATGCCATATTCTTATGGAGACGCAAGAATACACTTGTCAAAATTATCGGCTTGGGTGGATTCAGAAGAGCCATTGGTAGAGGTTGCCACGTCTAAACCCACTGAAAAAGAGATAAAGATAGGCAACTATATAGCCGCTGAAATTCCGGATGGCGCTACATTGCAAATAGGAGTAGGAGGGATTCCTAATGCTGTTTTGAGTGCCTTGAGAGATCATCAACATCTTGGACTTCACACTGAAGCTATGACAGATGGCGTCCTCCCTTTGATAAAAGCAGGAATAATCGATAACTCACAAAAAAAGGTGATGCCGGGGGTGTCTGTTGCTTCTCTTGCACTTGGATCCAAAGATCTCTACCGAGAGATGGACTATAATAAGGAAATGATTTTCAAGGATGTTGCATGGACAAACGATCCCTTCATAATAGCCCAGAATCCTGATGTGATGTCTATAAATTCCTGTCTTGAGATCGATCTCACAGGTCAGATATGCGCGGATTCAATAGGAAGAAAGATATATTCGGGAATAGGAGGCCAACATGACTTTGTCTATGGAAGTTCTTTAAGCAAAGGGGGCAAATCATTTTTGGCCATGCTGTCGACCACGTCTCGTGGAGAGAGTAAGATTAAACCTGTCTTGAAGGAAGGATCAGGAGTAGTGACAACCAGATTTCAAGCCGACAGGATCGTTACGGAACATGGCCTGGTGTGCCTAAAAGGGAAAAGTCTTCCAGAACGCGCAAAACTTTTGATATCTATAGCTGCTCCCGAACATAGGGAAGAACTTGAAAAAGAGGCACTAAAGAGATTTGGTTACAGTTTTTCGCGCCTCCTCTGACGTTGCACTGATATTTTACCTATTTTTGCAAAGTCAAAAAGATATTAAAAAATGGATTCAGAGGAGCTTAAAAGGAAATTGTTGGGACTGTGGGAAAAGACAACCCATGGCCCCAAAGAATTCCTTGGAGTGTTGTTTGATTATTATTTCAATACAGACTACATAGAATATGAGGAATTAGATGGGAAGGTGGTAAGCGCTCTATGTGGCATTCCCTATAATTTCGGATATGGCTCCAATAAGCTCAAAGGTCTTTATATAATTCCTTTATCGGCTGAAGAGGGCTTTCGCAAGAAAGGAGTATTGTCAGACCTTCTCCGGAAATTCAATGAGAAAATGAAGGAGGATTTCGACTTTACTTTCCTCGTGCCCTCTAATGAACTTCTTGCCAATTATTTCGGGACAGAGGGGTATTTCAGCACATTTTTCATGCACGAGGAAAGATACACGCCTCTTCACGATTTCCGAAACGACTATCTTCTATGGCTCAATGAGAGCGATGAGAGAATCCGGCAACTCAAGATAGGGCTGATGGATGATTTGAGAACTGAGGAATTCTCGGGAGATTCGGTTGTGAAACAAGAGATTATTGATTTCATAGAAAAATCCGAAAAGAATACACAAGCCTCAGTGAGTCTATCCCACACCTCAAAGGATTTGGACTATCTTCTCAATCAAAGTTTCCCTCAAAAATTGAATATCTTTGTGGCCAAAGATCCTGAAGGAAGTGTAGCCGGGGTGGCCTTCTGCCATAAGGAAGAATTAAAAAGGATTAGAGTAGAGGCCATTTATGTGGAAGATAAAGCAGCTTATTATTCCCTTTTAGATTTCATCAAGCAAAGTTTTCCTGATCATTCCATATCAGTCAATGCAACGGATTCCAAAAACCTGACACTTTCATTGGTGCAATATACCTATGCTTCCGAAAACCCCTCAGGAGGAGATCTTGACAACACTTTTGGAAATATTGAAATACCCTTTAATGTAAATAAACTCCTTCAACCCAAGGGGATGGCCACCCTGCTGAAATTAGACCGGATAATAGAATTTATTGCAGCTACAAGAAGCGATGTAGATTTCAGGCTCCATATAAGAGATAATGACGCCATAAGAGATAACGTCACCGGAGATTCCGGTGAGTTGAAAGGTGAGGTTCTAAGCGTTAAAAACGGACATTTCAGCCGGGAAATGGTGGCATATCCCATTAAAGATAAGTCAATCTTAAATCTCACGCAAAAAGAGGTTACGGAACTCTTATTAAGAAAGAACGATTCAAGCAATTTAATCATGGAGGCCTTCGGGATCCCGCGCCTCAACCTACAAATGCGTTTGCTCCCATGCTAATGAGGAGCGGAGTTTGAATATATGAGATTTTGATATTTTTGCTTTATCTCAAACTTCCTAATAAATATCCTATTCTCATAGAATAATAGAAAAATAGGCCATAATATATAACATGGCCTGAAGGATTATATCTGTAAGTATAAGAATCATCTTTCTTATTTTGTCTGCCTGGGGAGAAAACTGCAGGCATAGGACCTCGGTGTTTAAAAATTCCATTTTGATGAGGCGGAGCCGTGAAAAGATGGGGGAGGATTGTTTAAGAATTCCAACGTTTAATTTCTCAAATTTAGTTTAATTAATTTAATAATTTAAGTTTATTTCTTTTAACTTTTAAATTAATCTTTAAGAGAATTAACCCTTATAAGCGGGTGAAATTAAAAAATTTAATAATTTATAAAATTAAAACACCTGTTTATAAATATATGAAATTTGTCATTAACAAATTTTTATTTCTTATTTAAGTTATTAATATCCAATAATATATAAGTTATTTGTGAAGCAAAGATTTAATAATTAAGGGGATTTTTTCTTACAATTTGCCTTTATTTAAGTCACTATATTATATATAATATTGAATTCCAATGTTATATTAATAAAAATTAAATAAGCAATTCAACAAATAACCTCTCCGGATTCATTATATAAGTAAAAAAATTAAACTAAGTCAATTAATTTACGAAATTTAATTTTCAAAACATTTGCTTTTTTAAATTTAATTTCCTAATTTTGTATTTGAAATTATAAAATCCCTAATTTCTGTAAAAAATGGAGGATTCAAACGTTGCCGCAAGGTTGAAAACCATTATCGAGGCGTTGGGACTGTCGGATTCACAATTCGCAGACTCTTGTTCAATCTCCCGTCCAACCTTGTCACTTCTTTTGGCCGGTAAAAACAAGAAAATTAGCGACATAATGTTGTCTCAGATCCATGAGGCGTTCCCGAAGGTGTCAATTTTATGGTTGCTTTTCGGAGAGGGGAATATGTTTTCAACTGAAAAATCCGATCAGGAAGGCGAGGTAAAAGGCAACGAGAATCAGAAATTTCCGGCCAGTCCCCGAGATGAGGAGGAACAATTAAATCTCATCAATGTTAAACAACTGGAAAATATAATACAAGACGTTGTAAATAAATCGTTTGAGGCTTATAGATCTACAATCGAAAACACAGTGCTAAAAATTTCAGAACCTCAGTCAGCCAGAAAAGTTAGTGAGATAACGATTTATTATGACGATTTCACCTTCGAGACCTTTATTCCGGAGAAGTAAAAAATGAAAATAATTTAGCAGGAATTGGGGAACCTGCATTAACAATATCTAACCCATTTTATCGTTTTTAATAGGATATAATAGGACAAATCCTATTGAACAATGCAACAAGAATAATGGGAAACGATATAGAAACAGAATTTCATACCACAAAAAATTCACAAGGAGCCATAGAAGTTTTTGGGGCCCGGGTGCATAATTTAAAGAACATTGATGTAACAATTCCCCACAATTCCTTAAGCGTCATCACGGGCTTAAGCGGCAGCGGGAAGTCTTCACTTGCCTTCGACACAATATTTGCCGAGGGTCAACGACGTTATATAGAAACCTTTTCGGCCTATGCCCGCAATATGCTGGGCTCTTTGGAACGTCCGGATGTAGACAAGATTTCGGGGCTGAATCCTGTGATAAGTATCGAGCAGAAGACAGTGAACAAAAACCCGAGGAGTACTATCGGGACCACCACTGAGATTTATGATTTCCTGCGCCTCCTATATGCAAGAATTGGCGAAGCCCGGAGTTACATATCCGGACTTCCTATGGTGAAATATTCGAAAGACAAAATCTTAAACCTTATATTAGAAAAATATCGGGGGAAAAGAATCCAAGTCTTAGCTCCGGTTGTAAAAAACCGCAAAGGCCATTACAAAGAACTCTTCGAGACCCTTAGGAAAAAGGGTTATCTTAATGTCAGAGTCGACGGCCAGCTTAGGGAATTGGAATACGGAATGAAGGTAGACCGTTATAAGAACCACACTATCGAACTTCTGATAGACCGACTAAGAGTTAAGGAAGAAGAGATCCAAAGATTGCGTTCTACCATTGAAGATGCGCTCAAACAGGGCGACCGCCAGATGTTGGTCATCGACATGGATACGGAGACTATATCCCACTTCAGCCTCTTGTTAATGGATCCTGAAAGCGGGCTCTCTTATCCGGAACCGGCGCCACATAATTTCTCATTCAATTCGCCTCAGGGTTATTGCCCACGATGCAAAGGACTTGGATTCGTGCATGAAATCGATCGCGAGAAGGTGATGCCCAATCCGGAGTTATCAATCTATGAAGGAGGCATCCTTCCATTAGGAAAGTATAAAAATTCAAGAATTTTCTGGCAAATAGAAGCCATTTGCAAGTTGTATGGAAAGACTCTGAAGACTCCTTTGAAAGATCTTCCGGAGGAGGCTATAGAGGATATTATGTTTGGCACTGATCAGCGGCTTGAAATCGAGAATTCCACCATGTCGATGTATTATGATCCCACTCGCTATGAGGGCATTGTGAAATATATTGAATGGCAATCGGAAGAAACAGACAATGCCGAAAAAGACAAATGGGGAGGCCAATTTTTCACACCGAAAACCTGTCCTGAGTGTGGAGGTGATCGACTAAATAAAATAGCCCTTCATTATTTCATAGATGGTAAAAACATCGCCGAGCTCTCCAGAATGGATATCGGAAGTCTATACGAATGGACATTAAAGGTAGAAGACCACATTGATATTCAAAAGCGTCCTGTGGCTAATGAAATCCTCAAAGAAATCAGGTCGAGATTGAAATTTCTCTTAGACGTGGGACTCGATTATCTGTCTCTAAATAGGGCAAGCGCCACTTTGAGCGGAGGCGAAAGCCAGAGAATCCGGCTAGCCACTCAGATAGGATCGAATCTTGTTAACGTGCTTTATATTCTTGACGAACCCTCAATAGGGCTTCATCAAAGAGATAATGTTAGACTTATCGGGAGCCTAAAAAATCTACGCGACGCCGGCAACACGGTGGTTGTTGTGGAACATGACAAGGATATAATGAAAGAGGCTGATTATATCGTAGACATTGGTCCCGGGGCCGGCAGACATGGAGGGGAGGTGGCCTTTCAGGGAGATCTGAATCATTTAATACAATCAAAGACCCTGACAGCCGACTATCTTAATGGGAAAAAGGAGATAAAGTTACCGGTAGAGCGCCGTAAAGGTAACGGGAAATACCTTTCCTTAGAAGGAGCCTCAGGTAATAACCTTAAAAATGTGGATTTGAGAATACCCTTAGGTAAATTCATTTGTGTCACAGGAGTTAGCGGTAGTGGTAAATCTTCCTTGATAAACGGCACATTGCAAAAAATTCTCAGTCAATATCTTTATAGGTCGAAAGAAAATCCGTTGCCATATAAAACTATCGATGGTTTAGAACACATTGATAAGGTGATAATGGTAGACCAATCTCCCCTTGGCCGATCTCCAAGGTCAAATCCGGCCACATATACGGGCGTTTTCTCAGATATACGCAAACTTTTCGTAGAGCTTCCGGACTCTAAGCTCAGGGGATACAAACCGGGCCGATTTTCTTTTAATGTGGCGGGGGGAAGATGTGATGTGTGCAAAGGTCATGGTTATCGCACAATCGAGATGAACTTTTTGCCCGATGTTTTGGTGCCTTGTGAAGCATGTAGGGGTAAAAGATATAACAGGGAGACCTTGGAAGTAAGATTCAAAGGTAAATCCATTGCAGATGTGCTTGACATGACAATAGATCAAGCAGTTGAATTGTTTGAAAACATTCCCTCTATCTATCGGAAAATCAAGGTTTTGCATGACATAGGATTGGGTTATCTAAAACTTGGGCAACCATCCAGCACGTTAAGTGGCGGTGAAAATCAGCGAGTTAAACTTGCGACGGAATTGGCAAAGAAAGATACCGGCAAGACTCTCTTCATACTTGACGAACCCACCACAGGACTTCATTTTGAAGACATTAGGGTTTTACTGAATGTATTCAAGAAGTTGGCTGACCGAGGTAACACTCTTATAGTTATTGAGCATAACTTAGATCTCATCAAGATGGCTGATCATGTAATCGACATGGGTCCAGAAGGAGGAATTGAAGGTGGCAGAATTATAGCCGAAGGAACGCCCGAGGAAATTTCCGAGACAGATACTCACACAGGTCGATTCCTAAAAGAAGAAATCTTATTACAGACCGAAATAAAAGGAAAAGGGAAAAAATAATCAACTATAAAGGACGCGGAAAAACTTCCGCGTTTTTTATTAACAAAAGATAAACTTATAGAAATACAAAGTCAATAGATAAAAGATAAAAGGAACTCATTATTCAAGTAGACAAACTCATTATCAAAGTAGATAAATTCCACTATTAATGAAAATCAAAACAAGGGACTCAGAAAAACCTTAAAATTTGGGGAAATTTACTATAATCCATATTATGTTAAATAGCATTTATTATAGGTAGAATCAGGACGAGAAATTTAATTGATATATACCCTATTTAACTTTCTTATCTCCTTTCTCATCTCCACTCATCTCATTCTTTACTTCTCATTATCTACTTATCTCAATTTTCACTCATCTTGATCTCAACTAATCTTAATCTCCACTCATTCTCATTCTTCACTCATTCTCATTTCTACTCATCTTAATCTCCACTCATTAAACCTCTTTTTTGTTGATTCTGCCAACCAGCCGAAGTTTGTATGTCAGTATAATATACGATTAAATCGGCATTGGTCTGAAAAGGAGTAAAGTAAATTATTTTGTCAGCAATAGTCTGATAAGCCGTAAAATACCAAACTCCTTCATTCTGATTGACCCCGGGATAAGATTGAAATGGAGCTTTATAAACTATCAAATCTGCATTGGTTTGAAAATCTGTCACATATACTTTTACATCCGCTATGGATTGATATTCGGTTTGATAAACAATTTGAGAATTCATTCCCAGGGTGCACAGCAACATAATTGCAAAGACTAGATATTTCACCATTTTAATGGGGTTTAATGGGGGTTTTTATAGGTATAACCAAGTTGTCCCCTATTTGTTTTTGTAAGTTATTTTCCTTTCTATATAATTAATTGAAAATCAAACTCTCCGAGGTTGTAGAGGAAGAGCGGGCTATTTCCCCCAGCTTTCAGACAATTTTTAACCAATCAGACATGGCACGCCATGTCCCTACAGAAGTTTGAATTTCAATTATAAATTTATAAACTGGGGAAATTCGATAAAAATCAACCGGTTCCGCCATGACTAAACCCCTCCGAGGATTGATAATAAGTCAGGTTTCACCGTGAGGAAGGCCGATCTGCAAGAACTATTGAAAAAACGGTTAACGAGACTCGATTAACGAAAAACGGGTGATAATTTTTTTTGTTTGCCAATTTAGAATTTGTTTTTTATTTTCACAGGCACAAATTTTTTACAATTCTATGAGGATAAAATTAAAAAGTATGATTATCAACAAAAGTAGTTCCCTACTTTCTTGACTTTAAGTATTTTTGCGGATAATTATATAATAAAGATCAAGATAAATAATAAAACTCTTTATGAAAGCACTTTTTATTAACGGAAGCCCTCACGTGGAAGGATGCACAAAGCGAGGCTTAAAGGAGGTTGCCAAGATTCTGGAAGAAAATGGCGTGGAGACACAATGGATTGAAGTAGGCACCAAAGATATCAGAGGCTGTATAGGTTGCTATTATTGCCGGACACATAATAAGTGTGTTTTTAACGATATAGTCAACGAATATGCCCCCGCATTGGAAGAATGTGATGCTGTGATTGTAGGCACTCCTGTTTATTATGCCGGTCCTAATGGTCAGCTCCATTCCTTTCTTGACAGATTTTTCTTCAGCACCGCTACCAGTATCAACAAGACTATGAAGGTGGGCGCCACTGTCGTCTCATCACGAAGAGCCGGATCTACGAGCGCTTTCGATGATATTAACAAATATTTCACCATCAGCTCCATGCCTGTAGCTCCAAGCACTTATTGGAATGAAGTTCATGGTTTCGCTCCGGAGGAAGTGGAAAAAGACCTTGAGGGTTTGCAGACCATGAGAAACTTAGGGCGAAATATACTTTTCCTTCTCAAGGCCATCCAATCCCAGAAAGAAAAGGAGGGTCTCCCCTACCAGGAAAAGGAGCATCGCACCAATTTTATCTGATAAAGCCCCTCCAGGCTTGACATTAAATTATTTACATCTGGCAAAAAACAAGTGGAAATCAATGAAATTTAATTTAGCGGTCTAAAATTTCGACCACAAATTCCTAAAGATTTGCTTCAAAGCCGAAAAATGTATACTTTGAAAAATGGAGAGGTTATCAAAATTTTTGACCACCTTCCAAGTATTCATTAATTTTCAAGATCAAAAATTTTGACCTTGGTAGTGGTCGAAAATTTCGACCACCTCCTAATAAAAAACTTATGGCAGATATAATTTCTATCAATCAAGTGAAGGATGTAATAATCTCATTAAGAGGAGAAGAGGTTATTCTTGCTTCTGATATTGCGAAACTTTATGGAGTAGAAACTAAAGTCATAAATCAAGCAGTAAAAAATAACCCAGAAAAATTCCCTGAAGGCTTCGTTTTGGAATTAACAAAAGAAGAATGGAGGGTTCTAAGGTCAAAAATTTTGACCTTAGAAGATAAGAAAGGTAAAGGAAATCATCCTAAATACCTTCCTAAAGCCTTTAC